>CAMBEY010000009.1 GCA_945865705.1 Candidatus Sulfopaludibacter sp. SbA3 | reverse complement strand
TGACGAACGCGAATTATTCCACTAAACACAATACAACACCGGGATCATCGAGCGTGGGTTCTCCGTAGGCCCGCTTGCTGACGCGCGCGGCACGGTTAGCAGCATGCGACTTGTCCTAAAAGAATTCCACGTCGCGCATGGGGTAGTGGCGGCGGTTGCGGGTCCATAGCGGGACTGCGTGGATGGATGCGGCGGCGGCGATCAGGGCGTCGCCGAGTTCAACACTGTGGGACTTGGCATATTGGCGCAGGAAGTCTCCGGCGCGCCTGCCAGTCTCGGCGTCAATGGGAACGCAGACGATTGCGGCAAACAACCCCGCGAGCAACTTGTGTTCAGAGGGGCGCGCGCCATGCCACAGCTCGGCCACGGTTACCGGCGAGCAGAGCAGCATCGTGTCGCTCTCGGCCATCTCCTGCCACCGGGCCACTATCTGCTCATCGCGCCCACGGGCGACTTCGATCAATATGTCGGAATCAATCAGGATGGCCTTCACCACATTCACCGGGGGGCCCGGGCCAGCCGCTTCAGGCGCGTGCCGCGGCGAAGCTGGCGGATGTACTTTCCAGTGTCAGAGGAAATGTCCTTGCGATCTTTCCAGATGCCCACCAGGGCCTGCATGGCCACGCGGCGTTTGGCGGGCGAGACGCCGTAGCGCTCCTGCACAGCCTGGCGGACCAACTCCGAGATGGAAGTCCCCGCCTGCCGCGCCTCAATCTGCAGCGTCTTCCACATACCCTCGTCCAAATAAAGTTGTGTCCGCTTCATGATGTATAGTATACACCATGAAGCGGGGGGACTCGATTAGTAGCAGCTCATCCTACACCGAGCTATCTAGCTCTGCGAGTTGGCCCTTCATATACATCCCGGTCATCTGCAACATAAAGATCAACAAATTCGGCAAAAGAACGCGCCACAACAGTGGGCGATTTAGTTCCAACTAAAATGACAGAGTTAGTACTCTCCCCGAGTTGGATTGCATATGCCCAAGACCACATAAAGTAGTCAATGAAGACGAAATAGCTACTTGGGTTCACAATGTCAGGCACCGCACAAGAATCTGCGGCGCAAATCTCCGGCATCGGCCCCAGTTTATTTATGGGCCAGAATGCGAAAAGGTTCTTGTCAGATTCATCCTTAACATTCTGAACCATTCCGTTTACTGTTAGAAAATAATCTCGCAGGTCATCGGGCAACCGCAAATCATGTTTGATTTCAAACCTACTCAGTTCGTCGGCTGAAACGCCGTTGGCAATGGCGAGTCCGTTCGACCGCCAATACTCGATTATCTTTTTGGTCGAGGGAAGCATAATCAATCGTAGAACGCTCCAACTCCATCCCTTAGATGGTAATTGAAGAAATTACCTATGGCTTCGGAATCTCAATTGAATCCGACAATTCCGGTACTCCCCCAAGTCGATTACGTTGCGGGAGCAGTTGTTGGCGCCGCGCTGGCAGGGTTCCCTCAACGAGAGGCCATCTCTCGCTTTGTTTCGCGATAGGCGAGTTCTTCCAATTCGACACGTTCGCGGATGACCTTCTCCAGCCACTGATCGAGCTTGGGTTCCCGGTGCAACTTGGCTAGAAATGAAGCGCGCGCGGCCAGCTCCCCTGGCAGTGAGAGTGACGCGTTGGGCATCCGCTTGACTCGAACCGGCTTTCCCCAAGCACGGTCATCGCCTGCCTGAGCAATCACCACTTCATCCACTTCAGCCTGTGAAGGGTTTGTCTTTCCCCGAGGTTTCTTTACGCTCATATTGGCCATCCTGTGATGATGCGAACGATATTTTTCGATTTGAGTTGAAAAATAATCTTCAGCCTGCGCCCGCCAAACGTCCTGCCCATCAACTGGTAGCGGTCCTTAAAACGCTTGTTCCTGCGAACCTCACAGTCGGCAAAGAAACACTCCACCGCTTCTTCAAAGGTAACGCGGTGCGCCGCGAGCTTGTCCCGCTCGAAATCGTACTCAAAATTCCCCGGGATGAAACGATTCCAATCGACCACATCGCTATTCTACTGCGAATTCGATTGCGGCTGGCCCCAAACCAAAAAATCATTCTCCACTCCCTTACGGACCACGGCACGCCGGGATGTTCCATCAAGGCTCTGTCATGGCTGAGGAACATCATTTGATTCCGGCAGGTCGGAAGCTTCGCCGAAGTCGATGACGGCGTCGGTGGTGAATTTTTTGTAGCGGCGGAAGTCGATGACGTTGCGGGAGCAGTTGCTTGTCCCGCGCTGGCAGGCCAGGCTTTCGGCGCGCGTGGGGAGCAGCGTGGGTTGATCGCCGATCTGGACCATGGCGTAGTCCACGGCGCTCTCGACGGCGTTCAGCGGGTAGTCGAAGGGCAGGCTGGTGGCGGCCATCTCGATGCGCAGGACGCGCGCGGAGTCAATGTCAATCCAGACCGCGCCGCGATAGGCGGGCATGATCTCCCGCTGGACATTGGACCGATTGGGGGGCCCACTTGATGAGTCGTCCGTGGACGACACGTGCCAGCGCGAATTCTGTTCGCTGACGGCGAAGTTAAAGACGGCGGTACGGAACTCGCTGGCGCCGCGCTTCTCGGTGGCTTGGCCGGCCCAGGTGAAGTTGGCATTGGTGCGCTCGTCGAGCAGGCCGCTCAGCGTGCTGGCGAACTCGCCTGTCGACCATGAGCCGCCGAGGTCCTCCATCGTCTTGGTGGTGGGAGCCTCGTTGATTCTCACGTTGCGGTGGCGCTCCTTCCCTTCCTCGTATACGACCTCCACGGAGATCACGTCCTGCATCCGCCAGCCGATGTCATAGGGATTGGTGAGGTAGCGAGTCATCGCTTCCTGCGCGATGAAGTTGGGCAGCGTGCCGGCGAACGAATTGGCCGCGATGCGCGCGCGCTCGATCAAAAATTCCGGATCAAGACCGGTCGGAGGTTGGCTGCTGGACGAATTGCCCGCTGGGTCGCTGCCGGGACCGCGAGGCGAGGGTCCACGCAACAGGGTGTAGCGGCCGTTGCCGCCCGCGGACACTTGATCGGACGCCGGCGATTCGGCCTGGATCTCCCCGGCCTCCGATGCCGGCAGGATGTTCACCGTCAGCGCCTGCAATTGACTAAAGGTGTCGAGCGCCGCTTCCACCGTTACCCAATCGCCGACCTTCAACGCTGAGGGTTTTACTTCGCCGGCATTCTGAACGTACTTGGTCTTGCCTGATCCTTTCAGCAACAGCGGGCGCGAATCGTCGAGTGTCAGCAGGATGGAGCCGCTTTGCAGTTTCTGCACCTGGCCGCGAAACTGCATCACCGCACCCACGCCGAGAGCGCCGCCGGACTGCTGTGGACGTAGCGACGTCCGCAACAAATCAGCCGGGTCAATGGGACCGACCTGGGCAGGAAGATGCAAAGCCGTTCCGGCAATTACGGCAGCCAACAAGTTAACGTGTAGAAAATGTTTCATATTCATTGGAGGCGGCCACCGGGACCAGAGTTGCACGACCATTCCCTATTCTCAATTCGCGATTCGTAATTTCCTATTCGCGATTCTCAATTCGCGATTCTTTACGCTCGATCGGGTCCGCTTGCTGACGCGCGCGGCTCTGTGACGCGTTCACGGCGCGGCACCTTGTAATGAAACCAGAGAACGCCTACTTGGCTGAGTCGCGGTGGATGACTTTGGTGTTCAGGCCGCGGGCGGCAAGTTTTTTGCCGATGGTCTCGGCCATCATCACGGAGCGGTGACGGCCTCCGGTGCAGCCGATGGCGATGGTCAGATAACTCTTCCCCTCGCGGACGTAGTGCGGGATCAGGTAGGCGAGCAGCTCGGTGATGCGCGCGATGAACTCCTGCGTCTGCGGGAACGAGCGAATGTATTTGGCGACCTCCGGATGGCGGCCGGTGAGGTCATGGAATTTCGGAATGTAATTGGGATTGGGCAGAAAACGCACGTCGAAGACCAGATCGGAATCGGCGGGCAGGCCGTGGCGGTAGCCGAAGCTCATGCAGGAGATGAGCATGGAGCGCTGCTCGGCGGCTTCGCGGAAATGGTTATTGATAATGTTGCGCAGCTCGTGAACATTGAACTGACTGGTATCGACAGAAAGATCCGCCAGCTTGCGGATAGGCCCCAAGGCGCGGCGTTCGGCGGCAATGCCTTCCCGCAACGGCAGCTCGCCCTTTCTGGCAAGACCCTGCGAGTGAGCCAGCGGATGCGGGCGACGCGTCTCGCTGAAGCGGCGCAACAGCACTTCGTCGCGGGCATGCAGAAATATCAGCAGCGTGCTCATGCGCTGGCGCAGGGCGCGGAACAGGGCGGGAAAACGTTCGAGCGCCTGGCCTTCGCGGATGTCCACCACCAGCGCGGCGCGGGCGATCTGTCCACCGGTTCGGCACAGATCGGCAAAGGTGGGGATCAGGTCGACAGGCATGTTGTCGACGCAGTAATAGCCCAGGTCTTCGAGCACGCGCAGCACGGAACCCTTGCCCGAGCCGGACATCCCGGTGACGATCACCAGTTCGGTTTCCGGCGGATGTATCGGCAATGGCTCAACCGACTTTCCCGGGAGGGGAGGGGGCGCAGAGCGCTGGCTGCGCGTGACTTTACTCTTGGCCGGATTCCTGGCCGGCTGGATGGCAACACGGCGGCTGGATGGCCTGGAACGGCTTGGGGATTTCTTGTCCATGATGAAACGATACGAGGAAACGCATTACGCTGCAAGTCGGAAGACAGTTCGGGCAGCGCACGATTTGTCTTGGAATGTACACAGGGGGAACGGAGGTTCCGGGCGGCGGCGTCCGTCCGCGCCTTTATACCTGCGAGAGAGCAATCCGTAACAACCGCTATTGGTTAGGCAACCGGGGTGAAGGCGGACTGATGTATGGCTCGTCGTTGTCGGAGGAGGGGTCGGAGGCGCGATGGGAGGCAGAAAATTGATCGGCATGTGCCAGCATGCCGGCGAAATCGTTAACGCGCGCAGATAGTGGATGTACTTCCAGGAATTGGGCGAGCGTGGCGCGGGAGTTGCGCACCATCATCAACGCGCAAAACATCATCAAATAGGAGTAGCGGTCTCCCTGCATGTCTGTTTGCATGTCTCCGTGCATGACAACCCCCTCACCCTGTTCTCTTGTGGATGGAACAGGAACATGAAGAATGAATACTGCACAGCGTCAAGGCACATGAAAATCGAACTACATGACGCCGGCCTAGGGGGGGGAACTAGCCGGAATTTACCGAGGTACTACTAGCAAAAGCACGACAGGCAACAAGAGCAGGACAGGGAAAATAATATCGGCCCTGCTTACTACTAAAAGTCACGATTCATTATACGCTATCAACTATTCATGCGCTCGAATGAATTCATAAGTCTCAATGGTTGCGGCCACACCCACCTGGCGCGAACTCTTGATGGAATCAACGCGAATCACCCGACCGCGACAGCGCACACGGACATCCTTGCCACCGCTCAACTCAGGCGGGAGATTCAACTCGAAATTCAATTCAGATCCCACGTCCATCGGCTCAGTAAAATTAAAGTACAGGCCACGGGCGCTGATGTCGCGGGTCTGAGTCTGGATGGCGGCAGCGCGCTTGCGCCCCTTCACCTCCAGATCGAGAGATAGATCATAGCGGCGGTGCTTTCTCTTGTCAGCCGCGGTGGCCGTCGACATGGTAGCCTCTCTCATAGAGATATCACTTCGCGACTGGCTGGACGCTTTGGCCAAGCCGGGCGAGTTCAGATTCGATGACCTGCTCGAAAGCAGACGCTGGTTGTGATCCATTTAGGAATATACCGTTGATGTAGAAGGCCGGTGTACCACTGATGCCAGCCCTCAACCCTTCCTGATAGTCTTTTTCCACTTCGTTGCGATACTTTCCGGATTCAATACATAGTTCCAGTGAAGCCGTATCGAGGGATATCTTCGTTGCCGACTCAAGTAATTTTTCGCGGGAGAGATCACTGGGGGCTTCAAACAGGACATCATGGAACTGCCAATACTTATTTTGATCCCCCGCGCAACGGGCGGCCTCAGCGGCTTCCTGAGCCTGGCCGTGAATGTTCCGCAAGGGAAAATCACGATAGGAAAAGCGGACCTTGTCAGCATACTTTCCCAGCACAGCCCTGACCGTGGGATACGCCTTTATGCAGAAGGGGCACTGAAAATCAGAGAACTCGACGATGGTGATGGGCGCGTCGACCGGCCCGCGCAGGCGGGTCAGGTCGGGCTGCACGTTCAGGCGGACCGGCTCCAGGTAAATCTCCACCGGAATATTCTTGCGTAGCGCGGCAATATAATCCTGGCGCGCTTGTTGCCCGCGGTTCTGCTTAAGCCCTGCCGCAATCTGATCTTTCACCTCTTCGATGGGACGGCCGATGCGGTCCTTCTGTCCCGCGTAATACGCGGTGATCTCCTCTTCGGTGGTCTCGCGCACCTTGCTGTCCACATCGCGCGAAATCAACTCGGCAACGCCTATTTTTTGGCGGGCCGCTGCCGCCTCCACCAGTTTTTGATTGACCATGCCGTCCAGCGCTTGCCGCTTGATATCATATTCTTGATTGCGCAACTGCTGCATCTGCGGACGCGTCTGCTGCACCAGGTCTGATTCGAGTATGGGCTTGCCATCCACTAGCGCAATCGGCTTATCCAATGCCGACGGGGCCAATGCCGACGAGGCTGGTGGCGCTGGCTGCTCCTCGGCTATGACCGGCGTAATGGTGGACAGGAAAGCTAAAGATGCGAGTGCCAACACGGGCAGACTCCGGGAAAACGGAGCGAATTGATTGCGCAGGGCGCGCACCATTCGATTTGAAGACCACTGCCGATTTGAAGACCACTGCATCACGCCAAGTCTCTCAATCCATATCCGTAAACATGCTCCCCAGAACAAAGGCCGGGGCAATCGTCGAAATAGAAACGCAAGGTTACAAGACGACCGGGCCGCGCGCGGGCGGTTCGATTCTCATCCTTGCTAATTTTTTTTACATCGGTAGTTTCCACGGAAATTATAGAAAGCGCAATAGTTTCAATGGTCACAATTTTCTAATAGGACCATGTATGTCAAAATTCCGACATTCGCCCGATAGGACCAGTACCCCCTGCCTGATCCCGGCAGGAAAGAATGCGCCGGCTCCGAAAACAGGAAACGATCCTTGTGCTAATACCTTTGTTAATACCTTTGTTAATACCATTTACAACTAAAACCAGAGGGTTGCATGCGGCAACCAAATTGAGTTTTACGGACCTATGGGCACCCATGGCAACACGGGTCTCCCCGGGGGGGGTGGGGGGTGGGGGTACTACTAGTAGTCCTATAACTACTAGATCCTGAACATAAAGAAAATTACGATGGATCGGGCATTTTTCACCCGGGTACCGAGCCTTGTGGAGGTAGCCAGAGAAATGCGGAACCCGTGGCAACTCGGTCGGCTTCCGGAACGCTCGGATATTCCCCCCTGCGACGTGTCAGTTTCTGTCGCGTCTTTGATGAGTGCTGGGAATTTTCAGGTCGGCGCGATACTTGGCCACGGTGCGGCGATTGACGTCAATGCCCTGCTCCGATAGACGCCTGGCCAATTCATCGTCGGTCAGGGGGTTCGCTTTGTCTTCCTGATCGATCATCTTGCGCACCATGCGCCTCAGCGTCAGCAGCGGGATGCCCGCGCCGGAGGGGCCGTTGACGGCTTCCGAGAAAAAGTAGCGCAGCTCAAAGATGCCTTGCGGCGTGTACGCATATTTTTCCGCCACCGCACGGCTGACGGTTGAAGGATGCACGCCAATCTCCTCGGCGACATCCTTGATCATCATCGGCTTCAGATAATCCGGGCCGGCCTCCAGGAAATCACGTTGGCGCGCAACGATAACATCCGTCACCCGCAAGATCGTCTGCTTGCGCTGCTCAATGTTCTTGATGAAGCGCATGGCCGAGCTGTAGCGTTCCTTGATGTAGTTGCGGACTTCCTTGTTCTGCGCCTTGTTCTCGTCCTTGTTCTGATCCTTGCTCTGTTCCTTGCTCTGTTCCTTGTTTTCGCTGGACGGTGCCAGTAAGCTTTTGTACTCCATGCTCACGCGCAGTTGCGGAATCTCCTCTTCATTGAAGACCACCGCGTACTCGTCCCCGACCTTGACCACATACACATCCGGCTCAATGGTCCGTCGCTCGGACTGATTGAACCGGCGCCCCGGAAAGGGATTCAACTTGCGAATCAGTTCGAGCGCGCTCTGCACTTCCTCGATGGTGGTCTTCTGGGCCTTGGCGATTACCTTGAGTTGCTTGTTCTCCACCTGATGCAGATGACTTGACACGATGCGCCATGCCAGCGAGCCTTCCTTGCGGCGGTCGCTCAGTTGCAACAACAGACACTCGCGCAGATCGCGCGCCGCTACCCCGATCGGATCGCACTCCTGCACCAGCTTGAGCGCGGCTTCCAGAGTGGCCAGCTGATGCTCGCCGGTGGCCGCGATTTCTTCGAGCGCAATCGGGAGGTAGCCCTCCTCGTCAAGGTTGCCGAGAATCTCTTCAATGGCATCGGCCAGTCCCGGCGGCTGGCAACTGAGCGTTAACTGCCAGTGCAAGTGATCAATCAGATTGGTGGGGGTGGAAAGAAAATTTTCAAACGAAGGTAGTTCAACGCTCTCAGCCTGCGGCGTGCGGTAGCCCGGATCAAGATAATCCTTGAAATAGGAGTCAAAGTCGATCTGGTCAAAGGCATCCTTGGACCCGGCCGCCTCGGTTAGCTCCTGATCCGCGGCGGGCGGCGCGTGCTCCTCCCGCTCGCCGAGCGTTTCCGTATTGATGGCCAGCTCTTCCAGAACCTCTTCGAGTACGGGATTCTCCAGCATCTCCTGATTGATCATTTCTTTCAGTTCCAGCTTGTTCATCACCAGCACGCTGACCATCTGGACCAGCCCGGGCGTGAGGGTCTGCTTCTGCGAGACATTTAGATGGAGCCGGAGACCGCTGAAGGAGCTCATTTTCGCACCGGCTCCAGAACGAAGCTTTCGCCCAGATAGACGCGGCGCACTTCAGGATCGGCGCCCAGCTCGGCGGGGGCGCCGGCGCGGAAGATGAGGCCATCGTTAATGATGTAGGCGCGGTCGGTAACGCGCAGCGTCTCGCGCACGTTGTGATCAGTAATCAGCACACCAATGCCTTCCTGCTTGAATTGGCCGATCATGCGCTGGATGTCCAGAACCGCGATGGGGTCGATGCCGGAGAAGGGTTCGTCGAGCAGAATGTAATGCGGCGAGAGAACCAGCGAGCGGGCGATCTCCACGCGACGGCGCTCCCCGCCCGAGAGCATGTAGCCCTTGCTGCGGCGCACCGTCCCCAGTCCAAACTTCTCTAGTAACTCTTCCAGCCGCTCGCGGCGCTGACTACTATCCAGCGGCAGCGTCTCGAGAATGGCCAAGATATTCTCTTCGACCGATAGCTGGCGGAAAACAGAGGGATCTTGAGGTAAATAACTGATGCCGCGCCGGGCGCGCTGATACATGGGCAGGTGGGTGAGGTCGGCGCCGTCCAGAGTAACGCGACCGCCGCCTGGACCAGCGTCCGGTGATGTCAGGCCGACAATCATGTGGAAAGTGGTGCTTTTGCCGGCTCCGTTCGGGCCCAGCAGCCCGACCACTTCACCACGCGCCACGTTGAGCGACACCCCGTTCACCACGGTGCGGCCTTTGAAAGTCTTGCGAAGATCGTGAGCTTCCAGCATGGTAATCTGCCTGATCTATACTTGATCTATACCTAATCTATGAAAGTCCCGCCCGGCCTTTCACTCCCGTGAGGGCCCGGCTCGGATCGGGCAGATTACGGGGAGGGAATCCAGCGGGTCTCGGTCTGCGAACCAGCTTCGCCAGCCACTGAAGCGCTATTATTGCCCATTTGGTACGATAATTGCACACCCTTAGTTGTGCCACGCTCGGAATCATTCAGCACGGCTGGCTTACCATACAACTTAACTTGTTGATTCGATGACGTATATTCAGCGGAATCGCCACTTCCAGAGCGTCCCTTTTCTAGCAACCGGACGTCGCCTCGGGCAAGCAGTTTTTCGATTCGCGATGCTGTGGTCTGAAAATTGCCCGTCTGGACCACTTGGGTCGCTTGGGCCGACGAAGATTGCTCCTCCCGGCGCATGGTGATTTCGAGAGATTGTGCGGTCAGCTCCCCCGCTCTTTCCGGACCCTCACGAGTTTGATGCCGCGCGTGGACCGCCCCCTCGTAAAGAATCTTTCCATCAGCCTGCGCGTAGCGGACCTTCTCGGCACGGATCACATAGGTTCCGGGCGCTTCCGCTCCTGGTTTGGATGGAGTTTTTTCGGGAACCGCGGCCAGCGGTTGAGCGGGCCCAGGGGATGACGTCGCGGAAGATGCCGGGGAAGATGCCTTGGAAGATGGACGATAGATGGTCAGCACTTTCCCGCTTGCGGTGAGCTGGCTTTTCTGGCGGCTCCACTCCGCCCTTTCGGCTTCCAACAAAAACGTCGTCCCCTGCCACAGGCGGGTGCGGCCTTCATACTGCGCCAGTTGCGTGGCCGCCGTGTAACGGAGATGATCGGCGACGGCATGAAGCGGCTCGGCGGTAGATTCTTCGGCCCCATCTTTTTTTGCACTGGCGGATTGGGAAGAGGCCGGAGCTGGCGATGAAGTAGTCGCCACGCCGCCTTTGGCCTCCAGATCGCCCGACCCGGGGAACAGGCGAATCCAGTCGGCGGAGATGCGTCCGTCCGCACCGGTGATGGCAGGCTGCGCTGGAGTTTTTGTTGCTCCGCGACTCTCGCGCGGCGCGCGCTCCAACGTGAGCGTGTCTTCATTCAATGGACCATTCAATGGACCATTCTCATAGAGCGCGGTCGCGGCGCGGGCTTTGCGGGACAGGTCCTGATAAGTAAACTCTCCGCTCTGGCGGAGTGAACCGAGCCGTCCCGTGGGAGGATCGAACACCGCCAGCAGTTCATTGCTAGTGGTGATGCGACTGTCTTCTTTGGTCATCGGCGTCGCGGCGACTGGCGTTACCACGCGGACATTTCCATTCGCGGCAAACTGCGACAACTCACCGGCCTCGCTGAAATCAAAATCAAATTGATTGGCGGTAACGGTGCGCGGCTGCGCGCCCGTCTCGCCGTGCATCTCCAGCTTCGGCGCGTTGTTCAAACCGGGTGTGCCTCGCAGTTGCGCGGTGCGCAGAACCCGGCCGCCCGGCGCAAAAAGCATGTCAGCTTCCTGCCCCGTCAACACCTGCATCTGCCCCGCCGTGGCAGCGCGAGAAACGGTTCCGGCCGCCGAGCGCGCACCCGATGCGGGTCCACTACTCCCACCACGACCCCCACCGGCGCCACTGCGCAGAATCATGCGCACATCGCCCCGCGCCTCCGCCCGTTCCAGGCTCCCTGATTCCCCGCTCTCACCTGCGCGACCCTTGTTATCATCAGGGTTATCATCAGGCGGCGCAGTGAAGCGCAGCGTCATCCGCCGCGAACTCCCCTCGCGTTGCGCAGACTCTTCTCCTCTGACTCCTGTGCCTCCTCTGCTTCCTGTCTCCATCGCTTGCGCCGCCCAGCGCACACTCTCCTCCAGATTGACGTTCCTGATCGCGCCCTCGGGGGTGAAGTCCAGCAGCGCTCGACCAGCCTGCGCGTCGGCCCGCAGCGTGGCCGACTGCTCTATCGCTTTTACGCCGCCATTCAGCTCGGCGCGCTGCGCTTGATTTTCCTCATTCAACCAGATGGCTCCGTCCTGCGCCAGCAGGCGATGCGTCAGCTTGGTAATCTCCACGGAACGCTCCAGCACGATGCGGGATTCAGCTCGCAGATAGCGCAGTTCGCCCGCGCGAATCGTGGTGATGGCGGGACTTCCTGACGCGTTGCCCACGGTATCCAGCAGGCGAAACTCGACGGCAGATCTCAAATGGAGCAATTGCTGTTGCGGATCATACGTCGCGCCGCGCGACTGGCCATCGCCTTGCGGAAACGTGAAGCGCACCTCGGCGTCGGTGGTGGCGATGCCGGTCGATTGATCGAAGCGCAACTGGGAAGTGTGGATGACAACTCGTTGCGGGCGCTGCCCTCTGCTCGCTCCATCCCCGCCACTCGCGGACTTGGACGGCAGCTCGAAGTTCATCTCCACCGCGCCGGGCACCCAGAGCGTCTGGGCCATGGGATCGTATTCACATTCCGGCGCGGTAATGCGGTCGTGGCGCGTGCCGTCCTTGCCGAATATCTCGACCACGACGCCACTTAAGAGTGCCTTCTGCGTATCCTTGAAGTTGGTTACCTGCTCGGCCTTGATGGTGTAAAGAGTATGATCGCCGTCGGTCTTCGAGAGCGAAAAGGATTTGGTCTGCTGATCGATTTCGCCCGTCAGCGGCAGGACCGCCACGGCGGGAAAATCAGCGGAGCTGCTCTTCCAGCGATTGACGAAGCTCGACCAGGTGGCGATCAGCACGCCCCCCAGCGCCAGCAAAACCAACAACCGCAGCGGCTTCATGTTTTGATAAGAAGGCATCGTTGCTCAGCCTCTCGATACGCTACCACTATAGGACGAAACGCAGGGGAGGAGAAGTTAGGAGACAGAAGTTAGGAGATAGAAGTTAGGAGATAGAAGTTAGAAGTTAGAAGTTAGAAGAATGGAGAATGGAAACTTCCGTTGCTGCCTCTCGATTCTAGTCCTCCGCCGATCGCGACGTCGATGGAAGTACAATGAAGGTTGCAATCTTACCAAACGGTGGAGGCGCACATGGCTGGATTTCTGAACGGCAAGGTGGCGGTGGTTACGGGCGGCAGCCGGGGCATCGGATTGAAGATCGCGGAGCGTCTGCTCGGCGAAGGATGCAGCGTCGCCATCTCCGGGCGCGACGCCAAGACGCTCGCCGCCGTCGGCAAGCAGATGGAGGCGGCGTCTTCAGGAGCGGGGCCGTGCCGCGTCGAAGCAATGGTGAGCGATGTGCGCAGCTACGCCGACGTCGAGAAGCTGATGGCCCGCACCGCCGAACGCTTCGGCGGCATCGACTACCTCATCAACAACGCCGGCATCGGCATCTTCAAGTCCGTCGAGCGGCTGACCCCGGAAGAATGGGATTCGGTCATCCAGACCAACCTGAGCGGCAGTTTCTATTGCGTGCGCGCGGTTGTTCCCTACATGAAGAAGCGCGGCGGCGGTTACATCATCAACTTCTCCAGCCTCGCCGCCATTAACGCCTTCGCGGGCGGCGCGGCGTACAACGCCTCGAAGTTCGGGCTGAACGGTTTCAGCGAAGCCATAATGCTCGATCTGCGCTATGACAATATCCGCACCACCTCCGTGATGCCCGGCAGCGTCGATACCGAGTTCGCCAACAACCCCACCGGAGTAGCGTGGAAAGTCGCCGCGGACGATGTCGCGCAATCCGTGGTGGGCCTGCTGCGCTCCCACCCGCGCAGCATGTTCAGCCGCATCGAGGTCCGCCCCAGCCAGCCGCCGCGGAAGTGATGGGGTGTAGGGGGGTAGGGTGTGGGGGGTGGCACTGGTAGCCACGGTGAGCGGTTTTCTCGCCGTGGGCATTTCTGGTAGCCACGGTGAGCGGTTTTCTCGCCGTGGGCATTTCGTCAGCAGTCCTTGATTGCCGGAGGAAGCAATGACCAAAGGACGCCTGGAAGCGTTTAGCGATGGCGTGATCGCCATCATCATCACCATCATGGTGCTGGAGTTGAAAGTCCCGCAGGGCGCCGACTTCGCCGCGCTCGCGCCGCTCGCGCCCGTCTTTCTGAGCTACGTGCTCAGCTACACCTACCTCGGCATCTATTGGAATAATCACCACCACATGCTGCAAGCGGCGCAGAAGGTGAATGGACCCATCCTGCTGGCCAACCTGCATCTGCTGTTCTGGCTGTCGCTGATCCCGTTCGTAACCGGATGGATGGGCGAGAACCATTTCGCCGCGCTGCCCGTGGCGCTCTACGGCATGGTCTTGCTGCTGTCGGGCATCGCCTACTTCATACTGGCGCGCGCGCTGACCGCGCACCACGGCCCCGACTCGCGCCTGGCCGTCGCGCTTGGCAAGGACGTCAAAGGAAAAATATCCATCGTCATCTACGCCCTCGCCGTCCCGCTATCGTTCGTCAACCCCTGGATCGCCCTCGCGCTCTACAACGCCGTCGCGCTGATGTGGTTCATCCCCGACCGCCGCATCGAAAGCACGCTGGGGGATTAGGGCTGCTGCCATTCCTGCCAAAACCCCGCGCCATCCCAAAAACCGGGATGACGCGGCTACCAGGGCCGGGGGCTCCGTGCCTTGGTAGCCGCGTCAAGCGACTTTCTTGGCGCGGGCTTTCCCTCGATTCACCCACGATTCTGCATCTAATCATGAATGGTGTTGAATGCCGCACACCATACATTCATAATGGTGTGCGAGGTGCAAATCATGCGTCGGCAATTTGTGTTGGATAAACAGAGCGATGCGTTGCTGGAGCGGCTGGCCGCCTCGCGCGCCGGGAACCGCAGCTACGTGATCCGCGAAGCCATCTCGCTCTACGCCAGCCTGGAAGATCGTCTGGAGAAGATCGAGGCGACGCCGGGTTTTCAGCGCCAGATGCGTCAGACGGCGACGGATATTGATGCGGGCCAGGTCATAACCCACGCGCAATTGAAAAGTCAGCTAAAGAAACCGGCGCGGAGAAAGCGCTAGTGGCCGAGATCATCTGGCCGCAAACGCTAGTTGACCTGATCCTGGAGATGCCCGACCCGGACCGCGAGAAAATCTTTCGCAAAGTCGCCCGCCTCGAAACCTTCCCGGAGATGTACCCCATCCGCACCCACGGCCCCTTCCGCGGCCACCGCTGGTTCGTGGCGGGTAGCTGGCTGGTCTACTACCGCGTGGTCAACCAGCAAGTTCACATTCGCGCCATCTGGCCCGCGCGATTACCATAGGACGGACAAGCAAGCCTGTACCGCAACATGGGCCGTCGGCTTCGCGTTCACTTCTTCCAATTTTTCATTCCCCACAGAATGGCACCTTGCAAAATCAATTGCGCTATCAGCGACACGGCTACCGTGAACACCAATCCGTGAGACGAAATAGAGAGAGAAAATATTAGACAGAAAAGGGCAAAGCTGCACAGACCCGGAAGAAAACTGCGGAAGAATATGGCAACGGCCTGCCAGCCCATTTGCGAATGCGTAAATGCAGCCAGTATGGCTATGGCAACGGGGAATGGCGTTAGAAGCCCACTGAGGTTTGGCCCCAATCTTTCGGCGAGGAGAGTAACTGAAGTAACCAAGCCTCCCGCCGCCACCATTCTCGCCGGAATATCCCACGACGGACTCTTGAAAGAAGTCACTGTGATGGTCGGAGAAGGAATTATTTTCCGTACCACTAGTAGAGCGGCTATAGCGGCGATGAACGATACGAGAAGGCCAGCCTGCACTCTAAACAAGAAATAAGTGACTAGCCCAAAAGCTGACCAGCCAATGATCAAACTTGGTGCCCAATGAAGCCGGACCGAAGTAAAGAAATAAGCGGCACAAAACGCGGCAACTGCTACAAGGCCAAGCAGAGTTGATTGAGCAGCATCCGCAGCGAACACACCTCCCCGATCAATTGCAAAGAAACACAGCGTGGGGCCAGCAACAATCGGCAGAGCAGCCAGGAAACCGCCACCGCGAGCACCCCACTTTCTGGACGCAAGCGTAACGACCGCAATTAGGATCGGAACAAGGACAAGTTTCACAAAGAGTAACACGCGGAAATCCCTCCGGGACTAACTGCGTGTCACTGGGCGAGGCGGCGAAGCAGTTCGGGATGGTCCGTGATGAATTCGTCGATGGCTGCGTCGAAAGCAGATGGCCCTTGCTTTCCGCGCTTCAGGAAATCGATGAACTCCTCAACCGCAGCCTGCTCCGCTACCGAGAGCTGGGCGACAATTTCCGCTAAATTTCGCGTGGCCATAAATGAACCTCTATTGGTGCAAGTATATATTCCCAGCCAACCCGCCGCAAGTTTGTGACCCGACGCGTACAAGAGCAGATTCCTCGCTGTGCTCGGAATGACAGCGCGGGAGAAAATGCAAACAGTCACAGCAGCGATTTCAGTTTGCGGTAGGTTTCGGCTAGCGATTCGGGCAGGACGCGGGTTTCGCCGATGGTGGTCATGAAATTTGTGTCGGCGTTCCAGCGGGGGAGGACGTGCATGTGGATGTGGTCGGCGATGCCGGCGCCGGCGGCGGAGCCGAGGTTCATGCCCAGGTTGACGCCGTCGGGATGGTAGGCGGTCTGGATGGCGGCCTCAACGCGTTTGGTGAGCGAGGCGATCTCTTGCCAGGTGGCGTCGTCGGCCTCGCTGAGCGAGCCGAGGTGCGCGTTGGGCGCGACCATCACGTGGCCGCTGCAATAGGGGTAGAGGTTCAGCAGGACGAAGGCGCGCGCGCCGCGATGCACGATGAGATTTTCTTCGTCGTGGCGTTTATCAGGAGGGACATCAAACGGGCCGGCGAGTTTGTCGCAGAAGATGCAGCCGGTGGTTTTCCCGCCAGGGCCTGACTGGGCGTGTTGGCCGGGCTTCGACGGCTCCTGGCCGGTAACGTAGCGGTATCGCCAGGGGCTCCAGAGAAAATCCATGTGGGTGTCCTGATGCCGGGCTACGAACCTCAGCGGCTAAAGCCGCATCAATTTGGCGGCGGTTACGGCACGACTGAAGTCGTACCCTGACGTAAAACGGGGAACATCGCCAAACCGCTCAAGACAAGAAGCGCTCAGTGTCTCCGTGCCTCTGTGGCTAGACGCATGCGGCTAGACCTTCGCGGCAGCGGGCGCCACGGCAGGCGTGGCGTTGATCAAGTCCTTTAATTCCTTGCTGGGCTTGAAGTAGGGGACGCGCTTGGGCGGGACGTCGACGCGCGCGCCGGTCTTGGGGTTGCGGCCCACGCGCGAGCGGCGTTCGCGGGTGCGAAAACTTCCGAAGCCGCGAATCTCGATCTTGTCGGCGCCGCGCAACGCCTTGACGACGCTCTCGAAGATGGTCTCGACGATTACTTCCGAGTCTTTGCGGGACATCTCCACCGCGCGGGAAACCTCATCAATCAAATCGGCTTTGGTCATGGTCTTCTTTGTTCCCTCCACTGGGAATTCGCCTGCCAAATAGCAAGGCTAAGTAACGAGGTATTGGAACAGCTAAGAGGGGCCTTCCGCGATTCGCACCGTTGCGCCAACCGCACCCAACTATCGGAAAAGCATTTGAATCAATACTATAAACGGGAAACGGACGACATGCAAGGCCATCGAGCGGAGAATGTAACGGATAGCAGGAGCCCACCGATTCCGATGGGACAGTCTAAGTGAGTCCCTTGGTCATTGGGATTGCCCCGTCCTGTGAGCGCTGCCCGTCCAACCGATAGCCACGCCGATGATAGAATCCTTCAGCGTTTCGACTTGATTCCAACCTAATGATTTCAATCCCTTGGTCTCGCATGATGCCCTCCGTAAGGCCAAGCATATCTGTTCCAATCCCATTTCCTGCGTGCGCTGGGTCTGTATACATTCCGGCTAAGTAATCACCGCGAATGGCAACCCAGCCTACGATCCCGCTATCAATCTCCGCCACCCAGACTTCCATCTCCCGAATGCGCTGTTCAATTTCGGCAAGATTCCTCGCTCCCGCCCACTTTACAGATTCTTCAATGGATATCCCAGACGGGCCAACCGGAGCAAGTTCGCGGATGGAAATACTCCGCAGCTCCAACAATTTGGGCGCATCATTCAAAATGGCTCTTCGGTGACGAATGACCATGGTTTCTATATTGTCAGTTCTTGAAGGAGGTTTGTGGCGAAAAAGAAAAGCGGCCAGTTGAGGGGCTGGCCGCTACCATTCATGGGGTCGTCCGTCGAGGATTACTTGTTCTTCGCGGCCAGCCGCTCTTTCAGCGCGATCAGGTCGCCGATGGTGCTGGTAACATTGGGGTTGGAGTGCTGCACGGACGAGCCGCGGTCGCCTCTGTCGCCACGCGGCGGACGATCCCCGCGCGGACCACCATCTCTCTTGCCGCCACTGCGCTGTCCACCGCCTTCGCGGCTACCTTCACGGCCACCCGGGCGGGCACCTTCGCGGCGTGCCGGACGTTCAGCACGTTCCTTCTCGGCCAGTGCGGCCAGTTCTTCGGCGTGCAGTGCCTTCATGCTGAGGCCGATCTTATGCTCTTCCGGCGAAATTTTCAGAATGCGGAAGTCGTGTTCCTCGCCCACCTCGAACGGAATGGCGGCGCGATTCCTGATCAGCGGGAACAGCTCGGAGATGTGGCACAAACCTTCGACGCCCTCGGACAGTTCGACGAACACGCCGAAGTCCGTCTTGCGCATGATCTTGCCGCGCACATCTTCGCCCACCTGATGCCCGCCGCAATACTGCTGCCAGGCATCGGGCTGCAACTGCTTCACGCCGAGCGAAAGGCGCAGATTCTCCGTGTCAATTTTCAACACGACGGCCTTGACGGTCTCGCCCTTCTTGAGCACGTCGGACGGATGCTTCACGCGCGTTGTCCAGCTCAGGTCAGAGACGTGAATGAGGCCGTCAATGCCTTCCTCGACTTCCACGAACGCGCCGAACTCGGTCAGGTTGCGCACGCGGCCTTCGATGATGGTGCCCACGGCGTAGCGCTCCGGCAGCGAGGCCCAGGGATTGGGCTGAGTCTGCTTGATG
Organism: Candidatus Sulfopaludibacter sp. SbA3; assembly: GCA_945865705.1. Taxonomy (GTDB): domain Bacteria; phylum Acidobacteriota; class Terriglobia; order 2-12-FULL-54-10; family 2-12-FULL-54-10; genus SHUM01. Next base: position 7,145 of record CAMBEY010000009.1, on the reverse strand, counting down.
CCGAGCGAGATGCGCCGGTCCTTGGGGTTGACGTCCAGAATGACTGCCTCGACTTCGGCGTCTTTCGAGACGATCTTGGAAGGATGCTTCAGGCGCTTGCTCCAACTCATCTCGGAGACATGCACCAGGCCCTCGATGCCCGATTCCAGCTCGACGAATGCACCGTAGTCGGTAACGGAAATGATTTTTCCCTTCACGCGATTGCCCACGATATAGCGCTCGGTAACCAGCAGCCAAGGGTCTTCGGTCATCTGCTTGATGCCCAGCGAGACGCGCTCTTTCTCGGCATCGAACTTGAGAATCTTCACTTCAATCTGCTGGCCCGCGGTCAACACATCGGCGGCTTTGCCGATGCGGCCCCAACTCATGTCGGTGATGTGCAGCAGGCCATCAATGCCGCCCAGATCAACAAAGGCGCCGTACTCGGTGAGGTTCTTGACCGTGCCGGTAACCAGCGCGCCTTCGCTCAACTTCGCCAGGGTTTCGGCCTTGCGTGCATTGAGATCCTCTTCGAGCAGAACCTTGCACGACACCACTACGTTGCCGCGCTTGGCGTTGATCTTAATAATGCGAACCGGCAACTCCATGCCCACTAGCGGGTCAAGCTCGCGCACGGGACGCACGTCAATCTGCGAGCCGGGCAGGAAGGCGCGTACCCCAATGTCGACGGCGAGGCCGCCCTTGGTCTTCTCGAGAACTTTGCAGGTGAGAATCGTATTGGCCTCGGAGGCCGCTTCCAAATCCGCCCATATCTTGGCGTTCTTCACCTTGGCGTAAGAGAGACGGATGTAACCGGTGGCATCGTCGCTGGCCATGACCACAACATCGATTTCATCGCCGGGCTGCACGGTGATGTTGCCCTGGAGATCCTTGAACTCGTCGATGGCGACCAGGCCCTCGCCCTTCAAGCCGATGTCCACAATGACGTCGGTGGGGGTGAGCTTCACCACGCGGCCATGCTTGGCCGTGCCGATGGACTCATCGGGCCGTTGCGAATAGGAGTCAACCAATTGGCCGAAGGCCTCGGCGTCGGCGGCGGCCGCCGCTTCGGCTTCTTCCTCGGTCATGGCGACAGGTTCCTCAGAGGCTGCTGCCGCCGGAACAAATGTTGCGCGTGCCTGCGGTGCCGCCGCTACAGGAGCACTCGCAGCGGCGGTTTCCACTGCGGCGGGAGTCGCTTCCGTTGACGAAGATGTCATCTCTGGGCTGGGGTCCTGGCTGGGGGTGGTTTCAGTGATGATGATGGGGGAGTCAATTTCGGGTTCGGACATCGGTTACCTCGTGGCGTGTTCGTGTTGGTTTGCTTGCGTAATTGCTTGCGTGTACTCGTCTCAGTTCAGGCTGGCGGACAAAAATTCCTGATTGCCAGCAGAAATCAATCGTGATTATAGAGTTCCGTCCAAGTCTGGGCCCCCTCGGACCTGCGGCCGATCCAATTCTAGGGACAGATTCCGATGCTACCTGAATCCCGCGGCAAAGTCAGCCCCAAAGCAACTCGCCCGCCCGCGCCGTGACCGGATTCCGACACTCCTCAGCAGAGTTTTATCGGCCCCGCCAGATGAAGATGATAGCAACTCCCTCCAGCCCACCGGGACTCGGAGCGGCAGATATGAGAATAAGGAATGAATGGGAAGAAGGAATAAACAGGCAGGCAGGACACGCCCCCCACTCGCGTGTCCAACGACGCGGAGCCCCCGAAAGGGGGCGGCAGATTCTAGCCCCGGGCGTAAGCCCGGGGTCCCTGGCATCAAGAACGTATCGAGCCCCGTAGGGGCGACAGAACGCTCGCGGGGAATCTGTCGCCCCTTAACGGGGCTCGGCGAAATTTTCGGCACATAACCCAGGGCTCACTCCCAAGGCTAGATTCTCTCGCCCTCTTACAGGAGCTTGCATGGTTAGGATTTCTGGTCCTTGATTCAAATCGTCGTTAGCGGACTAGTGGGACGTGAATGGCTTCTCAAGTCTGCATTAGTGAAATCGCTGGCTAAGGGAAAGTGCAGAATGTGTTTCAGCCAGGGCAATCACGAATCCAAATCGAAGTCAGGTGAAAAGTAGGACGGCTATGACAATGCGACAGCTTGGATCATTCGTAATAAAACTAATGGGCCCCTACTCGGCCATCGGCGCCTTCGCAGGGCTGGCTGCGCTCGCTGAGCCTTATCTTATCGACACTCTCCAATCGGAGACATCCCTTGGGGCGGGGTTTCAATTAACCGCATTATGGAGCTCGACTCAGCTTGCTGTCGCCATCATTGCCTTGGTTTATGCTGAGAGTATCTCCGGATGGATTTTTGGCGGCGAAGTCATGCAGTTCAGCAGCCTACCGCGCCGGGACTGGTTGTTCATCGGTATCAACCTGGTCGGCCTCACCTGGGTTCTCATAAAGTTCCCATACATTATTTATGCGACTGGCAAGGCCGTGATCCTTTGGGAAGCGAATCGAAACGAGATTTTCGGGAAGGAACTATTTAGGCAGGAGATGATGGCCTATCTGGACTCGGTACTTTTCGCCACCGTCGCCGTAGTGGCTGGTGTAATTGTCATGTTCAATGCTCATAAGATAGCCAACCGCTTAGACAGGCCGCCCGAAAGTAATGAAGCAGATACAACCGGCACGGAAGGACCGAAAGGCGCGGATGCAGATTGATTCATCCTCCACACAAGCCCCCGAAAGGGGGCGGCAGATTCTAGCCTAGGGCGTAAGCCCTGGGTCCGTGGTACGATCTACCCCGAGCCCCGTAGGGGCGACAGAGTACGCGATGGGACGTTCGCTGGAAATCCTATCGAAACACAACCCTTCGCCCACAATACTCTTGACAGTAAGGGAGATACAGCCCAAAATTAATCCTTTTGGGACACTGCTTCAGACCTCACCAAGTCCGGGTAGCGCAGGCAACCCATCAGGCCCGTGGCATTGCCTGACCAACTTGGCCTGACCATCTCAGCCCGACCAACACGGTTGGGCCCGATTATTATTGAAGTGAAGCGATAAGGATTAACGACATGGCGAACTCACCTAGGACAATGGAAAAGAGCGGATTCGGCGCCACGCAGCGCACCGATGCCTGGTGGCTGCAACCAGTGGCCACGGCGGCGGGACTCGGCGCGTTTGTCGTGTATAGCACGCTGCGAGCCTTTGAAAACAACTTCTACACCGTGGGGCCTTATCTTTCTCCTTTCTATTCGCCGCTCATTGATATTGGCATGGGCATCTCCCCGGCGCTGCTCATCCTATGGGCCCCGGCCGGCTTTCGCACCACCTGCTACTACTATCGCAAGGCCTACTACCGAGCCTTCTTCCGCGATCCGGCGGCCTGCGCGGTGGGTGAATCGAACGAGCACAAGTATTGTGGCGAGACCAAGTTTCCCTTCATCCTGCAAAACCTCCACCGCTTCATGTTCTATGTTGCCGTGATCTTCATCTTCATTCTTTGGCATGACGCCTACAAAGCCTTTTTCTTCGAAGATGGCGTCGGCATGGGCGTTGGCACCATCGTCATGATCTTGAACGCCACCTTCCTGAGCGGCTACACCTTCGGCTGCCATTCCTTCCGCCACCTGATCGGCGGTAAGCGCGATACTTTTCAGGACGGCAATGCCAGCCACGGCTGCTGGATGGGCGCGTCCAAGCTGAATGCCAAGCATATGAATTGGGCCTGGCTGAGCCTGTTCTGGGTGGGCTTCACGGATTTCTACGTCCGGAGTGTAGCCTCCGGCTTGTTCAGCGATTTCCGAATTTTTTGAGAGACATTTTTCGAGAAACATTCTTCCAAACACTTTTTTCAACTTAAGGATGTACTGCCGTGGAAACCTTTGAGAAGCATGAGCACGATGTACTGGTGATTGGCGCGGGCGGCGCGGGGCTACGCGCGGCCATTGAGGCCAAGGCGCAGGGCGTCAACGTGGGATTGGTCTGCAAATCCCTGCTGGGCAAAGCGCATACGGTGATGGCCGAGGGCGGCGTCGCGGCGGCCATGGGCAACGTCGATCCGCAGGACAATTGGCAGGTCCACTTCAAGGACACCATGGCCGGCGGCAAGATGATGAACAACTGGCGCATGGCCCAGTTGCACGCCCAACAAGCCCCGGAGCGTGTGCTGGAACTCGAAAAATGGGGCGCGCTGTTTGATCGCACTCCGTCGGGAACCATTCTGCAACGCGCCTTTGGTGGACACACCTGCAAGCGGCTGGCGCACGTCGGCGACCGCACCGGCCTCGAGATCATCCGCACTCTGCAGGAGCGCGCGGTGGAAGCCCAGGTTCCGGTCTACATGGAATGCACGGTTACCCATCTGCTGCGCGCCGGTGATCGCGTCTGCGGCGCGCTGGCCTACTGGCGCTCGAACGGCAAGTTCGTGGTCTTCACCGCCAAGTCCATCATCCTGGCCACCGGCGGCGTCGGCAAGTCATTCCGCATTACCTCCAACTCCTGGGAGTACACCAGCGACGGACTGGGCATGGCCTACGCTCTGGGCGCCGAGCTGATCGACATGGAGTTTGTGCAGTTCCATCCCACCGGCATGGTCTGGCCTCCGGGCGTAAAAGGCCTGCTGGTTACCGAAGCCGTGCGCGGCGAAGGCGGACGTCTTACCAACAACAAGGGCGAACGCTTCATGGAGCGTTACGATCCCAAGCGCATGGAGCTCTCGACGCGCGACCAAGTCGCCCGCGCCATCTACACGGAAGTGAAGGAAGGCCGCGGCTCCGAGCACGGCGGCGTGTTCCTCGACGTAACGCACCTCGACGGCGAGTCAGTGAAGAAGAAGCTGCCCAGCATGTACCACCAGTTCAAGGACCTCGCCGATGTGGACATCACCAAGCAGCCCATGGAGGTCGGCCCGACGACGCACTACATGATGGGCGGCCTGCGCGTGGATGCCGAGACCACGGCCACCACCATCCCCGGCCTGTTCGCCGCGGGCGAAGTCGCCGGCGGGATGCACGGCGGAAACCGCCTCGGCGGAAACTCGCTCTCCGACCTGCTGGTCTTCGGACGGCTCGCCGGAATCCACGCGGCGGAGTTTTCGCGCCAGAACAAGCAGGGCATCACTCCACCCGACGTCGAGATTCAGGCGGCCACGCGCCAGATGCTCGAACCCTTCGACCGCAAGGAAGGCGCCAGCCCCTACGAGATTCACGATGAGTTGCAGGACGTGATGCAGAACCTGGTCGGCATCATGCGCATCGAGGAAGACATCAAGACCGCGCTGACTAAACTCGAAGGACTCAAGCAGCGGCTCAAGACCGTGCGCGTTACCGGCTCGCGCATCTACAATCCCGGCTGGCACTTGGCCTATGATCTGCGCAACTTGCTGAACACTTCGGAAGCCATTGCGCGTTCGGCGCTGGCCCGTGAGGAAAGCCGCGGCGCGCATACGCGCCTCGACCACCCGAAGCTCTCGCCCGAGTGGGAGAAGATCACCCACGTGATCCAAAAGGACGGCGACGGCATGAATCTCTCGCAAATGCCCAAGCCACAGATGCCGCCGGAGTTGGCCAAGCTGTTCGAGGAATCGCACTAGGGCCATCGCCCTGGTAGCCACGGTAAGCGAATTTCTCACCGTGGGCTTTGCGGTGGTCAGCAGGGAAAACCCCACGGTGAGAAATTCGCTCACCGTGGCTACCAAAGCAGAACCAAGGCAAACAAACGTATCAGCGGAGGCGACTTATGCCAGACGTAACATTCCGAATCTCGACGGGCTCGGCGGAGCAGAACGAAGAGAAAACTTATCGCGTGCCCGTGGCCGAGGGCTGGGTGGTGCTCGACGCGGTCCACTACATTCAGGCGCATGAAGCGCCCGATCTCGCCGTGCGCTGGAACTGCAAGGCGGCCAAGTGTGGATCGTGCTCGGCCGAGGTCAACGGCAAGCCCAAGCTGATGTGCAAGACGCGCCTCGACGACTTCGCCGACGGCGAGGAGATCGTCGTCTATCCGCTGAAGACCTTCCCGCGCATTAAGGATTTGGTCACCGACGTTTCCTGGAACTACGAGGTCGCCAAGAAAATCAAGCCGTTCACGCCCGCCAAGGACACCAAGTGGTCCATGGACCAGCGCGACATGGACCGCGTGCAGGAGTTCCGCAAGTGCATCGAGTGCTTCCTGTGCCAGGACGTCTGCCACGTGCTGCGCAACCACGATAAGAAACCCGAGTTCGCCGGCCCACGCTCTTTCGTGCGCATCGCCAACCTGGAGATGCACCCGCTTGACACCGCCTCGCGCCTGGACTTTCTCAAGAACGAAGGCGGCCTGGGCTACTGCAACATCACCAAGTGCTGCACGGAGGTCTGCCCCGAGGACATCCACATCACCGACAACGCCATCATCCCGCTGAAGGAGCGCCTGGTGGACGAATACTACGACCCCATCGCCAAACTCTTCAAAGTCTTCTCGGGCAAGTAGGCCGCCATCGCCGCATGACGATGGCGCGTGACAGTAGCGGCGTGCGCAAGGACTCCCGCTGGTCGCCCTCGCGAATGCAGACGACCGCTCTCACAGAACCGCCACCGCGCGTCACAGAGCCGCGCGCGTGAGCAAGCGGACCCGTTCAGCGGCCCAACCATGCCCGGTTCGTGCCACCAATCCGCCAAGATTCACGCCGTGTCGTGACGTCAATCCGTGTGCCATGTCCAATCCGTCATGTCATTGCCGCGTTCCATAGCATTCCGCGTGCCATGTCCAGCGGGTCCGCTCGCTGACGCGCGCGGCTCCGTGACGCAACACCAACCTGAAGAAACAGAAAAAGGCCTGCTCGTCACGAGCAGGCCTTCTTCATTTACTTACGCTAATGCGCTTAATAGCGTTGCGAATTACGCCTGATTGCCGTTCTTGCGCGCCGCCTTCACCTTCTCGTCCAGCACATACATGGTCGCAAAGGTGGACATCAGCAGCACCCAGCAAACGACCAATACAATAGTGAATGATTCCATAACGCTCCTCGTAAATAACTCGTCTGCCAATATACCACATCCCGAGGCCGAGGCCGCGCCGAGGAATTCCCAGCGAAAATCTCACCGCAAGAAAACACCCCGTCACCGGTTTCGCTTCCCCCCCCCAGATTCGTGTCTCCGGTTTCGCCTAACGGGAGCGCCGCTTGATAATTGATTCCGAAAAAATTCCCCGCAGGGGAATCATAGTATAGCCGGGG
>CAMBEY010000008.1 GCA_945865705.1 Candidatus Sulfopaludibacter sp. SbA3 | reverse complement strand
GGCGTGCGTCCGGCGGGGGTCTCGTTAAATCGGACGAGTACCGAGATTCGGCGATTCGATGGATCGAGAGGGGTGTCGGGCCTGCGTAGTTGGCCGTCGGCGAAACCGCGCACCTGGGCCACCTGTTTCGGCTGGATTCCATGCGACTGCATGTAACGGCGAGCGGAGTTGGCACGGTCCACGGAGAGCTCCCAATTAGTGTAAGAGCTGCCTTCACTGTAGGGTTTGGCGTCGGTGTGCCCCTCGATGTAGAGCTGATTCGGCAGTATGCCGAGTTCGGTGGATAGCCGGTCGAGGATTTCGCCGCTGTTCTCGGACAAGACCGCATTGCCGCTGGCGAAAAAAGTTCCCGTGGCGGACTCCATTAATTCGATGCGCAAGCCATCATCGGTGATGGACATGCTGATCTGGTCCTTGAGCAGCTCGAAGTTGGGGGCCTCGCGGATGGACCGCTGCAACTGCTGCTTGAGGTCCTCGATGTTGTCCATAGTGAGAACGAAGTTATCGCCCGACCCTGACTCATCGGTTCCCGCTTTGCGCACCTTGCCGGTGGGGTCCTTGAAGTAGCCGCCCACGGCCTCCTGCACCTGCTTGCTCGAGTTCATCAGCCACATCACCATGAAGAACGCCATCATGGCCGTGACGAAATCGGCGTACGCCACCTTCCACGCGCCGCCGTGGTGGCCGCCGTGCGCGGCTTTTTTCTTGATGATGATGATGGGTCGTTGATCAGACATAGTTAAATGCAGGAGACAGGAGTCAGAATAAGAACTATTCCATCGACTTCGACTCGCTGGCGACACTCGCGCCTCGCTAATCTGGCTCCTGACTCCTGTCTTCTGTATTCTGCTTTACTACGCTGCTTTGGCGGGCTCCGCTGCCACTTCGCCGCCTTTGTTCTTGCAGTGCGTCTCGGCCTCCTGGAAGGAGGGACGCGAGTGGCCGGGGATCGCGCGGCGGCCGATCTCCACCGCCGAGATGGGCGCCGAGCCTTTCAGAAAGGCCACCATCATCACGCGCAGCACCCCGTAATATGCCGACTCGTCTTCCGCGATCTTGGTCATGTTCGCGGCCATCGGCGCGAAGAAGCCGTAGCACAACAGAATGCCGAGGAACGTGCCCACCAGCGCCGCGCCGACCTTGTGGCCGATCTCTTCCGGCGGCCCGCCGATCGAGCCCATGGTGATAACCACGCCCAGCACCGCCGCCACGATGCCCAGGCCGGGCAGGGAATCGGCGACGTTCGAGAGCGCGGTGATCGGCTGCAGCGCTTCGTGGTGATGGCTTTCCATGTCGCGCTCGATCATCTGATCCATCTCGAACGCCTCGATCCCGCCGCCGGCCGCCATGCGCAGCGTGTCGCAGGCGAAGTCGCGCACGTGATGATCCTTCAGGAACGCCGGGTACTTTGAGATCACCAGACTCTTGTCCGGCTCATCGGCATCGGTCTCGAGTGCCATCAGCCCATCGCGCCGCGCGCGGCTGAACAGCTCGTACATCATCTTCATCGAGTCGAGGTAGAACGCCTTGGTGAACTTCGAGCCTTTGATGATGCCCATCATGCCGCCGAGCAGCGCCTTGATGATGTGCATCGGATTGGCTACGAACAGCGTGCCCAGCGCCGCGCCGCCGATGATCACCAGCTCGGCCGGCTGGAACAATACGGCCAGGTGCCCGTGTTCCATCAGGTAGCCGCCGATGACCGATCCAATTACGACCACAACTCCAATGATGGCAAACATCCGACTCGCTCCTCCCTCTTGCGCCGACAGCCGCGCTTAGGCCTCGTTGGCTTTGGCCGGCCCAGCCAGGACGCCGCCGGCATTCTTGTTGGCGACGCCCACCGCGCCGTCCAGCACGCGCGCGGCGCGCGCCGTCAACCCTTCCGGGGTGTCGCCCTGTTGCGACGATGCGCCGCCCAGCGAGAGGGCCAGCGCCAGATCATCGCCCCACCAGCGCAACTCCGTCGGGCCGGCGCGCTGCTTCAGATTGTTGATCACCGCGGGCAGCTCGAACGGACTGCACTCGGTGAGGATCACCAACAGGCGATGCTCGTCCCAGCGGCCGATGAAGTCCGAGGGCCGAATGAAGCTCTCAATGGTCTGAGCGGTGGCGCGTAGCGCGGCGGGCGCGATTAGCGGGCCGTATTTGGCGAGCAATTCGTGGAACCGGAAAATCTCGATCAGCAGAATGCTCACCGGCAGGCGATGCACTTTGAACAACTCCAGGCTTTCGTGCAGATGGGTCAGCATCACGGGGTGGCTGAGCACGCCGGTGGGCTCATCCAGTGCGCCGTAGCGCGAAAGCCGGTTCTGCCGCCGGTCCCATTCCGAGTTGTCGATGGATGCGTCGAAAGTTTCAGCGACGCCGATGATGGTTCCCGCATCACTGCGAATGGGTATGGCACGGACGCGCACCGCCAGTCGGTGCCCGTCCCGGTGATGGATGAACATCTCGGCTTCCGAGACGCGGCCATCGCGCAGAGCGATTTGAAACGGAGAAGAGGTGTCAGGCTCTTCAGTCGCGCCAGGATTTGTAGCAGCGCGCGCGGCGAGACCATGACTCGGCTCGCGCGCACTTCCCGGCGGAAGCGCAGATATTCTGGAAAGAATATTCTCGCGGCAAAAATGCCCCACCACGTCCTGTCGCAGATATCCCGTGATTTTCTCGGCACCCTCGTTCCAAAAGCGAATCTTCTCCTCGGCATCCACAAAGTAGACGGCGGTAGGGAGATGCTCCAGCACCTCGCGGTAAATCTCGGGATCGGCAAAGTTCAGCATAGGGTGCCTACGCTGACCCTATCGGAAAATAAGCTGAGTTGCCTTAATTTCAGAGGAACCAGAGAATCTAGCGAACAGCAACCACGGTGATAAGCCTAAGGTCATAGAGAAAGAGAATCCGGCGAGGCCAGATATAATGCCAGTTATAATAAAAGCACCATTCAAGCCCGGGTGGCGGAACTGGTAGACGCAAGGGACTTAAAATCCCTCGGGCGGTGACGCCCGTGCCGGTTCGATTCCGGCCCCGGGCACCAGATTCTAAAGCCGTTGCATCACTAGAGGGTGTTTAGGGGATGGCCCTCTAAGGGCTCATGGTGCTAGTAGCGGTGCTAGTTGCTCTCACCAGTCGCTCTACAGCGTCGGAACCATGCCCCGGCGCAAGGTGTGCGTAGCGCATCGTGGTAACGATGGTCTTGTGCCCCATTAGTTCTTGAACGGTTCTGATATCCACCCCGGCCATAACAAGCCTGCTGGCGAAAGTATGCCGCAAGCAGTGCCATGAGAAATTGGCAATCCCTGCCTTCTTACAAGCCTCAGGAAACCACTCGTCGGGTGGCTTGCCGGGGAATACATACGCAGAGCCAGAGGTTGCCTGTAGAGCCTCAAGGAGAGCCCTTAGCACAGAATTGACAGGTATGTGGCGACTTTCGCCGTGCTTACTTCGGGGAAGAGTTATGATTCCCGTCTGGAAGTCGATGTGGCTCCATTGAAGGCCACCCTCAGGGCAGCTACGGGTGATGTACTGCTCGGATCGGCGCATACCGGAATAGAGCGCCACAAGGATTTCCGGCTCCCGAGCTGGACAATTCTGCCGGACATGCTCAAAGAGCCGGTCCTCTTCCTTGTCGCTTAAGTAGCGAACTCGCGTGTTGTTTTCGATTCGGTGCTTGGTTCCCCGGACGGGGTTGGATATAGCCTTGCTGTTGCGGATCGCCAGCGAGAAGATTCCCGAAGCAAGAGCCCGGTAGCGGTTGAAGGTTGCTGGTGCCCATTCTTCCTGTTCCGCAGAGTCGGAGAGATCCTGCTCGATTCGCCCTGGCGTCATATCGTCTAACGTGCAATCGCGCCAGAGGCGCAATAGAGTTGCCATCCGAGCAAAGTCATGCGTGTGGCTCCGCTTGGACTTGCGGGAGTATTCCAGAAAGTCCTTGGAAATCTCTGGGAATAGAATGTTCCGCTTTTTGGTTTTAGTCGGGAAAAATGTTCCTTCCCGAACCTCAGTTTTTCGTTTCTGATAGGCTGCTTGGGCAAGCTTCAACGATGGGCCAACCTTTTCCCGATGGATACGCCCCTGCTGGTCGGCGTAACGTATCCAGTATTCACCGGGTTGGCGTTCGAATATCCCGCGACGGTTACGGTTTTTCATTCTCTGTGCGAAATCCTCGCCGGTGGAAGATTTCGCTTTCATCTCCACCTACTTACCGTCCGGCAATTTTTTGTGAGAGGACGCCCGAATTTAGCTCGCACTGCGAGTAAATGAAAATCGTGATTGTAAGGCTAGCATTCGAGGGGAAAATGCCAATGAGCGCCAGTGTTGAGAAGCATTCTTATTATTTGTTAATTTGACGCCCATAGGCTTTGGGCGTAGGCTGGCGGCATGGACGACTTTAAGGCGATTATCACAAGCCCTTATTCGTGGCTATTCGGAATCGGAATTGCGGCCATTTTGGGCGTATGGTGGTGGAAAATGAGTCCCACCACTGCCAATGTAACGCTGGTCATTGGAATTGTAGCTATCACCGCCTCAGTCTTTCTTCATCCGTGGATTAGAATACAACCTGGATTCATTCGATCAATATGGACGATTGCGACACTCAGCGTTCTTACTCTTGCTTTGTACTATACCCTCTGGACGCCGCAAGAGAAACCCAATCCGCCAGCAGCCCCGCCATCAACGCCGCAAATAATGGTCTATCCTGCTGAGGCATTTAATCTATACGCAGAAGGCTGGACAAGTATAACGCCAGTGCTTGTGAGCAACAACGGAGACAAAACCGTTTACAGCGTCTTTGTCAAAATAGCACCTACGGATTCGCAGGTTTTCTACTCAATTACCAAGTAATGGAAATAAAGAGGGTAGCCGCACAGATTATCAAATGGGATTCCGAGTCTCGTACGGAAAGGACAAACAAGCTTGGCAGGGACTTTGTTCAACGGGGAATCTACGAGGGATACGAACCAGAGGACAAAACTGATTCGAAATGGCAAGGTACTTTGGATAACTTGCTTTGGATTACCTACCGAATTGCCAAGAAATACATGGATGCTGATGAATACAACGCTTATAAACACGGGGTTCGCATGGTATCAGGCGAATCAAAGATGGCATTGGGTACAAGACAAGGGGGAATCTCTTTGGAAAATGCAATTGTAATTGGCATGCCATTTTCCATCACACACTTCAAATTCAAAAAGCTACAAGATGGAACCGGGATATTGAGTGAAACAAAAGAATTTAATCCAGAAGAAAGCATTATTCATGTAAGGATTATGACCGAGATTATCGGCGTGATTAAGCAAGTAAGAATTGCAAGTTTGAAGGGAGCCGACAAAGTCGTACCCGGCCCAATCGCCGCGATCGACAGGGATAAAATTGCTGCTCTTTCCGTATGCTTCAAATGGGGATCATCGCTGCAGGCTATACAATCTCTCCAATTCCCGAAATCTTTACTACTGGCCCGGCGGGGCGGGGGCGTGCTCGTCCATGCCGTCGCGGCCGATGGGGACTGCGCCGAGCTTTTCGAGCAGCTTTGCGGTGCTTTCGTGTTTGCCGTAGAGGCCGCGGTAGCGCAGCACGGGGCTGATGCCGGCGGCCATGCTCCAGGGCGTTTCGCCGTGCTTGTCGGTTAAGTCCACCTTGGCGCCTTTGCTTGCGAGGTATTCAACCACGCCATCGGCTCCTGTGAAAGCGGCCATGTGCAGGGCCGATTGGCCGTCTTCGTTCAATGTGTTCACGTCCGCGCCAGACTCGACCGCGGCCATCACCGCCTCGAGCGCGGCCTTGGCTTCCGCTTCGTCAATTTCATTTGCTCCCTGGAAAGCGCAGGAGCCGGTGCAGGCCGAGCGCGCCGCCGCCATCAGCGGCGTGATGCCGGCCTCGGCGGTGAGCGTAGCGCTGGCGCCGCCCTCGCGCAGGATGCGCATCAGCATGGCGTCGCCCGAGGCCGCCGCCAGAAAATACGCCGTGGCCCCGCGCATCAGGAATGGACTGCCGTCGGGCCCGCGTGAAACATTTTTTGCGATCTGCAAATTCGGATTCGCGCCGCGCGCCAGCAGCGCTTTCGCCAGCCGTGGCATGTTCGGCGGACGGATGCGATAGGATGGATCATAACGCACGCCGGTGAGAGCCTCCAGCCCGTTGCGCGCCGCCTGATGCAGCGCCGTAATGCCGTTGCGGTCCGCGGCGTTGGGGTTAGCTCCCTTTTCCAGCAGGAATACGCCCAAATCTTCATGCCCGCTGGCAGCGGCCACCACGAGCGCGGAGCCGTATTCTTCCGTGCTGTCGTTGGCATCCGCTCCGGCTTCAAACAACAGCCGCGCGCTGGCCACGTTTCCCGAGCGCGCCGCAAACAGCAGCGGAGTGAACCCGCCTTTTGAGCGCAGGCGAACATCCGCCTTGTGGTCAATCAGGTGCTTCACCGCCGTGGAGTGTCCTCCAGAAGCAGCCCACATCAACGCAGTCTGTCCGCTCTTCGACTCCCGCGCGTCAACCGAGGCGCCTCGATTGAGCAGCAGCTTCACCGCCGCCGCGCTGCCCGTGCGTGAGCATTCCATCAACGGAGTAACGCCGCTCAACTGAGCAAGATTGGCATCGGCCCCGGCCAGCAGCAATTTTTCCACCAGCGCTTCGTTCTGATTCGTGCAGGCTAGTGCGAGGGCTGTAACACCGTACTCATTCGCGGCATTCACGTCGGCCCCCGCGCCGATCAGCAGCTCTGCCACATCCAGATCATCGCGATGCGCGGCCCAGTGCAGCGCGGTTGCCCCATCGCCCTGCCTGGCGTTCACGTCCGGCTTTTGATCGAGCAGGGCGCGCACCGCCTCGATGTCCTGACGGCGCACCGCGTCGAATAGTTGCAGGTCGCTGGCGGCGGAGAGAGAGGATACAGCGAGGAAGCAAGTCAGCAGCGAGCCGCCGAACCATGCATTGCGTTTGCTCGCAAAAAAAGGGCTTGTCATAAGTAGGCACCTAAATGAACTAATGCGTTTTCGTGCATCGTGGACGCGCCATGACTGGCGCGGCTCGGATACATCATCCCGCAAAAACACCCTACGCCAGCGACAGTAGGCCAAACTTTCCGTCGCTATTGCCGAAGGCTTCCAGCGGGATGCCCAGCTTGTCGAGCAGCGTCCAATAGAGATTAGAGATCGGCGTCGCGTCGGGAACTCGCAGATGCCGCCCTGACTTGATCTGGTCCGCACGGCCACCGGCCAGGATGAGTGGCAAATTCTGGAGCAGGTGATCGTTGCCGTCAGACATGGAGCAGCCAAACATCACCAGCGTTTGATCCAGCAGCGAGCCATCGCCATCCGGCGTAGCCCGGAGCTTCTCCAGATAGTACGCGAGCACCTTCATGTGATGGAGGTTGATGGCGTAAAGCTTGTCGAGCTTGGCCGGGTCCGACTGATGATGCGACAAGCCGTGATGCACCTCCGGCACGCCGATCTCGGGAAACGCGCGGTTGCTCTGCTCGGGGCCCATCATGAAGGTGATGACCCGCGTCAGGTCCGTCTGGAAGGCCAGCACTTGCAGGTCAAACATCAGCTTGGCATGTTCCTCGAAAGTGGCCGGGACGCCCGCAGGACGCTCCACCGTGGGCAGCTCGCGCCCGGATTGCTCTTCGGCCAGTTGAATGCGCCGCTCGACGTCGCGCATGCCATCCATGTATTCCGTCAGCCGCGCTCGGTCGCTCGGGCCCACTTGGTTCATGAGCTTCGCGGCAGCCTCCTTTACGGAATCCAGCAGACTGCGGTCGCTGGACATCCTCGCACGGCGCACCGCGGCGTCGGTGCTGTCGCTGTCGCCAAACATGCGCTCGAAGACCGCGCGCGGGCGGTACTCGATGGGCAGCGGCGTAGTGGGCGTGCGCCATGAGATGGTGTTCAGATAAGCGCAGCTCCAGCCCTTCTCGCACTGGCCGAGCACGTCATTGCTGTGCATGCCCAGCTCCAGCGAGGCCAACTGAGTTTTCTTGCCCAGTTCGCGCGCCGCGATCTGATCAACGGAGACGCTCACGCGACCCTCGCGTTGCGGATGCACGGCCGTCAGGTAGACCGCGCCGGCGCGCTCATGCGGCGCCGACTCGCCCTCGCCCGGCATGGGATCGCCGATGCTGTTGTTTAATCCACTAACCACCAGCAAACGGTCGCGCAACGGCTTCAGCGGCTCCAGCGTGGGACTCATCGTATAAGCCGCGCCATCATTGGCGGGCGTCCACTTGTCCATGTTCATGCCGTTCGGCGAGAACAACACGGAAAAGCGCTTCAGCGGAACCGGTGCGGCGGCGAACGCCGGGACCATGCTATCCAGCAACGGCAGCGCCATGGCGACACCCATGCCGCGCAATACGGTCCGGCGCGGAATTGATTTACGTGTGATGATCATGGCGATTCGGCCCTCGTCATTTCATGCGTTGTTGAAACGGCTTACTGTTCACGATGGAAACTATCAGCGATGAGATTCGATTGTCCTGTGCGGCGGCCTCGCGCATGATGGCGCGGATGGCCGGCGCGTCGTAATATTCCACACCACGACCCAGCGCATAGGTCAGCAGCCGTTCGGTAACGGTGGCGACGAACTGGTCGCGGCGCTTCTCCAGCAATACTTTCTTCAATCCCGGCAACCCGTCGAACGGCGTGCCATCGGGCAACACGCCGGAGGAATCAATCGGCGTATTGGAATCAATGGTGCGCCAATGGCCGATGCCGTCAAACTTTTCGAGCGCGAACCCCAGCGGGTCCATCACCTTGTGGCATCCGGCGCAGGCCGGGTTGGCGCGGTGCTGCTCCATGCGCTGGCGCATGGAGAGAACTTTGCCTGCCGCGTTGCGATCTTTCAGCTCAGGAACATTCGGCGGAGGGGGAGGCGGCGGCGTGCCCAATAAATTATTGAGAATCCATTTCCCGCGCACGACCGGGGAAGTCCGCGTGGTGTAGGACGTTACGGTCAGGATGCTGCCTTGCCCCAGCAGTCCGCCGCGTGGTGAATCTTTCAGCTCAACCCTGCGAAAGTGGCTGCCGTAGATGCCGGGGATTCCGTAGTGTTGCGCCAGACGCTCATTCACGAAGGTGTAATCGGCGCTCAGCAGGTCCATCACGCTGTGGTCTTCGCGCAGGATGCTCTCCAGGAACAGGTCGGTCTCCTGACGAAACGCCTGCCGCAGATTCTCATCGAAATAAGGAAACTGTTCCAGGTCTGGCGACACGCCGCGCAGAGTGCGCAGAGACAGCCACTGCGAGGCAAAGTTGCTGACCAGCGAACTGGCTCTGGCATCGGCCAGCATTCGCGTTACCTGCGCCTGCAGGACTGCTGGTTCATGCAGCTTCCCACCTTCGGCCAGGCCCAGCAACTCTTCGTCGGGAATGCTGCTCCACAGGAAAAATGACAAGCGCGAAGCCAGCTCCCAGTCATTGACGCGGTAGGACGAACCCGCTTTCACACTCGGAGGATCGGCTTCGATCCGGAAGAGAAATTCCGGGCCCGCCAGCATTCGTTCGAGAGCGTTGCCGATGCCCGCTTCAAATCCGGCACGCTGCTTCCCCTCCCGATAAAAGCTCATCAGCGTCTCGATTTCGTCGGACGGCACCGGACGGCGGTAGGAGCGGCGGGCCAGCGATTGCAGAATGGAGCGCGCGCAGGCTTCGTCCTGCTGACGGGCGTTTGGCTGCTGACTGGCGTTTGCCGGGCAGCTCAGCAGCGCGCGGCGGCTGGCCGTTTCGCTCAGCCCGTTCACTTTGTAAGGTCCACCAACGGACACGGTCCACACGGCGGGCAATCCACCCTTATACTGCGCGTAGTCGTAGAGAGTCATCGCGGGATAGTCCGGCTCTTCCGCGATGGAGGCTTCCTTTACAAATGCGGCGGCCACTTCATGAGCGCCCGCCTTGGCCGGGAAGCGCAGGTTGAGAACCTCGTCGGCGGTTCGCTCGTAAACTTCCTGCGGAAGCTCGCCCATCGAGGCGGACGAAAAAATTCCGGAGGACTTGCCGTGCCGCTCGCCGCCGACCTCAAAGCGTCCGATGCGCACGCCGTCCAGCCGCAGATCCAGGGTATGCGGAGCGCCCATTCCACGAATGTAGTCGCGCGAGTTGCGTTGCAGACGAACATTGACTTCATACTCGCCATCGGCGGGAAAATTATGGCGCACCATTGCGCCGCCGCGCGAGCCAAACGGCAACGACTCATCCACGCGATCATCCTGCATCAGGTATTTCGACACATCATATATCTCAACCGCGGGCTTGGCCTCCACCGTGCCCAGCGCCAGGCGCCGCACCTGTCGCGCCACGGCAAGATAACGCTCGGCCAGCAGTGGAGACAACGTGAGCACATCGCCGTTGTTGTCAAACCCGTAACGCGAGTCATCGGAGGGCAGCAGGGCCGCGGCGTCAATCTCCACACCCAGCAGATCGCGCACCGCGTTCGCGTATTCGGTGCGGTTCAGACGACGCAGCGAGGTCCGCCCAGGGTTGGGACTCGCGGCGGCGGCGCGATCCAGCTCACTCTCCAGATGTTGCAGCAACGCGTCGCTGGCAGCCTGATCCGGACGCGGCGCACCCGATGGCGGCATGTCGCCCGCGCGCAGTTTCCGCAATACTTTCTCATAAAGTTCCGTGTCGGCTGATGCGGAGCCGTTAGCGGGGTGGTAGCCGGACTGCGCGATGGCCGCAACACGATCCATGTTTAATTTTTCAAGCGTCAGCCCCGCCGTCCGCAGCTTGTCACTGTGGCAAGTAACACAATAGCGATTGAGCAGCGCGCGATGCGGGGAAGCATTCGTAGTTGCCGGCGCTGGCGCAGGGGTGTTGGCCTGCTGCGCAACTACTCGAACAGCGGACATCAGTAGTGCGCAGTATACCATTCCGGAAAATACTATTCGGGTCATCGAGAAACCGCTCCCGGGCCTTGCAAATCGGGATGAAAGGCCCGCCTGAAATAGCGCTCTTGATGGCCACTATAGCAGCCACCCGTTGGAGGCACAAGACCCCACTGATTTTTGGTAGTGTCCTAAATGTGCGGTGCCGTGGATAGTGGGCTCTACAGCAAGACATCGATAACAAAAAACGCCACTCCTCCTATTAAGGAAATACCAATGAAGGCTACTAAGCCAATGAGAAGGAGTTTCAGGTACCACACGAATGCGGCCTTGATCCAAGATGCCCAACTCAGTTCCCGGCCACAGTGAGGGCAAGGAGGATCCGTCTTGGCGTCGAACGGAACTAATTCATCGCACCATGGACAACGGCGACCCGGAACGACCAGCTTAGGTATGTCCAAATGAGGGATATAATCCATTTGACAGCAGCATACCCGAACGGCTGGAGACAGGAAAGTTAAAATGCCGAAAAGGAAATTCTGGCTGAATCCATCACCAACACGGAGACAAACATGAAGAAGATGCTATTGGCTTTGCCGCTGCTCGGCGTCATGACCGCGGGAATTGTTGTCAGAGCGCAGGATGTAACCAAGATCAGCAAGGACTACAAGGTCGAGTTTGAAAATGACCAGATCCGTATCATCCGCGTGAAGCGCACGCCCCACTCGAAAGTGCCAATGCACTCGCACCCTGACAACGTCATCATGATGGTTAGCAACACCGATCAGAAGATTACCACGCCGGACGGCAAGACGACCGAGGCGCATCTCAAGGCTGGCGAAGTGGTTTATCGCGGTGCGGTAACGCACGCTGAGGAGAGCCTCTCCGATCAACCGCAGGAAGTGGTGCTGGTAGAGCTGAAGAGCAAACCGAAGCCGTAGTGTCACGGAGCCGCGCGCGCCAGCAAGCGGACACGGTCGGCGGGGGAAACCGGGGACATCCGGGACGTTGTCCATCGTTTGCCATTAAGGCAGCGGTCGGATTAGGCAGTAACGTCCCGTCCGGAGTGGCCCCCCAACTGAGACGATATAATTAGGGACACTATTTTCCCTACCTATTGTGAACGGAGCCGGTCGGCGAGCAGGTTCTTCTGCACTTTGCCCATCGCGTTGCGGGGCAGTTCGTCAATCAACAGGAACCGTTTGGGAACCTTGAAGGAGGCCAGCCCCTTGCGACAGGCGGCCTCGATGGCAGCCATATCCGGCGGCGACTGCGGGTCAGCAACAATGAAGATCACCGGCACTTCGCCCTTTACCGGATCGGCTGTGCCCACCACCGCGGCGGCGGCAACGCCCGGCAGCTTCATGACGAACTCCTCCACCTCGCGCGGATAGATATTGAATCCGCCGGAGATGATTAGTTCGCGCAGACGCCCCTGCAAGGTGTAGTAGCCGTCCGATGAGCGAACACCCACGTCGCCGGTACGGAAATAGCCTTCCCTGCCGCCTTCTTTGTCGCCGGCCTTGGTGCCGTCCTTGTCGCCCTCCTTGGTAAATGACTCCCGCGTCGCATCGGGATTGCGCCAATAGCCGGAGAAAACGTTCGCACCCTTCACCAGCACTTCGCCCACTTCATTGTCGCCCAGCAGGCGCTCGCTGGCCGGATCGCAGATGCACGCCGACACGCCGGGCAAAGGGTATCCGACCGAGCCGGGACGGCGCTCACCATCATATGGATTGGAGAGATTCATGAGCGTCTCGGACATGCCGTATCGTTCGAGAATTACATGGCCGAACAGGCCGCGAAACTGCTCCAGAATCGCCGCTGGCAGCGGGGCTGACCCGGAGACGAATAGGCGCATCGACTGGCCGATCCGGCGCGCGATCTCCGGCGGCGTTTCCAGCAACCGGACGTACATGGTGGGCACGCCGAAAAAAACCGTCGGCTTGAAATCAAGGAGTTGCTCAATGAAAGTTTCTTTATCGAAGCGTTCCAACAATCGCGTTTGGAACCCCAATGCCAGCCAGGTGTGCAGGCCGTTGCCCAGTCCATGCACATGGAAAAGCGGCAGCGGCAGCAGGAGGCGGTCGTCCGTGGTCATGCGCCACGCGGCGATCAGACTCTCCGCGTTGGCGACAAAGTTGCCGTGCGTCAGCATCGCGCCCTTGGGCCGGCCCGTGGTGCCAGACGTGTAGACGAGCGCAGCGACCGTGTCGCTGGTTATCTGCGAACTCGGTATTTCCTTTGCTTCCTTTGCCTCCTTTGCTTCCTCTGCTTCGTTCCCAATCAACTCTTCCACACGCCAGTGGCGCAGTTGCGGGTGCCGCGCGATACGCATCGAGACCAACGGCGCGAGAATCTCGTCGGACTCGCGATGCGCGAAAATCACGCGCGGGTCGGCGTCGGCGAAGATGTGCTCGATCTCCCCCTCGCGGTACAGGATATTGATCGGCGTGAAAATGAAGCCCGCCTTCACCGTGGCCAGAAATATTTCGATCAACTCGACGCAGTTTTTCAGATAGACCGCGACGCGGTCGCCGGGTACCAGTCCTTCGGCTAGCAAACGGCGGGCAATGCGGTTGCTGCGGCGGTTCAGCTCGTCGAAGCGGAACTCGCGCCCCTGAAACTCCAATCCAATTTCATGTGCGCGGTGGCGCAGGGATGGCTCAAATAACTTCGGCAGATTCATGCAGGCTCGCTTCTTTTCAATAGATGACGACTCTTGATCTTAAGGCCGGGTGTCAGGGGAAACAATCTGCGGATCAAAGCACGCCGAAGAAGAGCCAGCAGACCAGCGCGCCCACCACGCTCATGGACAGCCCCCACGCCAGCAGCTTATTGAAGAGCGCCTTGCGGTCCTCCGAAGGATCGGCGTTGGCAATGCACAGCGCGCCGAGCGTGGAGAGCGGCGAGGCATCCACCAGAAAAGTTCCCACATTGATGGAGGAGGCGATGGCCACCGGATCGCCGCCGCCGAGTTTCTCGATCAGGCTGGGGATGGTGGGCAGGAACGCCGGCATCACCACGCCGGAGGAGCTGCTGTAGACGGATATCAGTCCGGTGACAAATGCGATCACGCCGGTAACGCTGTCTTGCGTGGCGAACCGAGCCAGGATGGAAGTAAACAAATCCATGCCGCCCTTGCGTTCCAGGATGGAGATCAACACGGTTACGCCGCAGACCATGATGATGACGTTCCAGGGAATCCCCTTCACCGCGGTCTCTTCATTGGCCGCGCGCGAGAGAGTCAATATGGCGGCGCCAATGAATGCGCCCATGCCGGCGTCGATCTTGAAAAATGACACGCTGACGATCAGCGCGGCGATCACCGCGAGCGTCAGCCCTTGCTGCCAGCGCAGACCTTCATCTTTGCCATCCTTGCCGGAATCACCGAGCGCGGACTCGAACCCATCGTCAGCAGCCTGCACCCGAAACAGTTTGTACCCGCCCAGCAGCAAATATCCGGCCAAGCCGATGAAGGATTGTGCGATTAGATTATTGAAAAACATCGGCCATTCCTGGCCGGTAATGCCCACACGCTCCAGTATGCCGTCGGCGATCACGCCGGGCGGAGCGAAGGGGGAAAATGTGCCTGCGTTAGCGCCGCAGCAGACCACGATGGTCATCAGAAATGCGCTGATCCGCACACGTCCGGCGACGGTCATGGCAATGGGAGCGAGAATCGCCACGGTGGCGATATTGCCCGCGCCGATCGCCGAAAGCGTCGCCGCCAGCAGGAAAAAAATGACAGGAATCATCCCGAGATTGCCACGCGCCAACCGGACGCTGCGCCGCGTGATGCCATCCAGCGTGCCATTCACTTTGGCTTGGCTGAACAGCAAAGTGATGCCCACCAGCGTCAGCAGTAAACTACTCGGAAACCCCGCCGCGATTTCCGTCACTTTCATTCCGCCCAAAAACACGCCCACAACAAACGCCAAAGCGATGGAGATGAGACCCACATTAACGCTGGATACCACGCTGATCAGCAGCGCGGCGGCGAAGGCAAGCACGGAAGCAAGCGGAAGGTTCATGAACGCCAAACTTTATCAGGAATGAAATACTCATGCAACCAGCGGGCACGGCAGACGCGGCGGGACCTTCGTCATCCGGACGAATCGCATCATAAATATGCCAGCACTGATGCCAACACTGAAACCGCTGGAGATAAAAATGGCCACCTGGGAGATAGGTGGCGCAATGTAACAAGAATCAATTTGGTGCGGATGAGAGGACTCGAACCTCCACGCCCGTTAAGGCACTAGAACCTGAATCTAGCGCGTCTGCCAGTTCCGCCACATCCGCATGTAGACGAACCCCAATATTGCCAGCTACACGCCAGCCTTGTCAATTCAGGGTGGTGGGTCCGTTTGCGCTCTAAGGTAGAGACAGGTCTCCAGACCTGTCCTGTGAAGGGCAGGCAGGAATGCCTGCCCCACTTATGCCCATCGACAACTTAGTGAAGGTGACCCACCACCTAATTCAGAGGGTGCCAACTGCGCAGCACATAGAACCGCGCAGCACACGGAGGCTTGAGGCACACAGAGCCGCGCGCGTTAGCAAGCGGACCGGGCGGGTCGGTAGCGGGTGGGAGGTCGGCGTCTGGCCGCAACGCTCACAGTGATTTCTGGCGCGGGGCTTTCAGACATCGCGCCGGCGCCAGCGGTTCTACTCCCTTACGGTCCACGGCACGCCGGAATGTTCCATTGTGGCTCGGTGGCGGCGTTAGAAAAAACCAGCCCGGCAACTTCTCATTGCCGGGCTGAATGGTGGTTAGGTTGACTGGCGCGAAAGCTAGAAGATCAGCTTCAGGCCAAACTGAATCTGTCGCGCGAAACTCGATGTGCTGTTAATCGTACCGGCGAGTGGAACCACCGAGGCGTCGGCATTATTGATAGTCGAGCCTGCCGGACGTCCGAAGCTGGGATGATTGAACAGGTTGAAGAAGTCGCCATGGAACTGCAACAGGCTACCCTCACCAAGTCCGATCGGTGTGGATTTCTTCAAGCTGATATCCACGTTCACGGAACCGGGTCCGATGATGATGTTTCTTCCGGCATCGCCGTAGAACCCACCAGGAAACCATTGGTTCGCGACAGCACCAGCTGGAATAGGAATTACCGTCGGTCGTGTGAACGCGCAGGGATCGAAGTACAGGTCCGGCGTACCCAATTTTTGCCCCGCGGCCACACCCGTACAACCGGCAGTCGTCCCGGTAGTCATGCTCGGCACCGTACGCCCTGCCACCAAATCAGGACGCTGTTCATTATTGGCGCTGCGCCGGCCGTCCGGAGCCAAGGCAGCTCCATTGGCGCCGCGTGAGCTAGGTCCGACTGGAACACCACTGCTGAGCGCAACAATACTGGCAACCTGCCATCCTCCAAACATCTTTGACAGAACTCCGGTATCAGATGGAGAGGGAATCGACCACAGTCCACTGATGCTGACGTTCTGTCCTATATTTGTGGCTGCCAGTCCACGATCCGCCTGATGGTTGTAGGGTTGGGATACCAAACCTTCACCAAAGTCGGAGTTGCCCAATCCCGTGGAGGAGTCATCCACGGTCTTGGACCAGGTATACACCGTCTGGAACTGGAAGCCGTGCGACAGGCGCTTCTTCAGCTCCACGGTCATGGCGTTGTAGTGCGACTTGGCGTCGGAAGTGCTATAGGTGATCACCCCGTTGTTGGGATTCAGCGGGCGAAGCGCGGTGCGAAGCCTCGGGCCTACATACGGGCGGCCATTCAGAAATTCCGAGGTGAAGGCGTTGCCGTCCGACTTCATGGTCAGATGAGTTCCCTGGTTTCCGATATAGCCCACTGCCAGCGACAGGTCCGGAAGTATCTGGCGCTCGATGGTGAAGTTGTACTTGATCTCGTACATGGGATCGAGATTGAACTGAATGGCCTCGCTGAACGTGTTCGGATTCAGCGTGGTGGAAAGTGTTGCCGGGGTTCTTGCGGTTACTAGCGCACCGGCGCCGGCCAAGTTCACACCGGGACTGTTGATGATGAGAGTGCCGGCATCGGGCGGGTTCTTGCGCGTAACCGTATTCAGGTATGGGGTCAGCAGCATCAGATGGAATATGCCCGCACCGGCGCGGATAGCGGTCTTGCCGTCGCCTTGCACATCCCAAGCCAAGCCCACGCGTGGAGAAAAAGTGGTTTCGCCGGGGCTGTCGAAGTAAGTATCCGTTCCGTCCGTTTTGGGGTTGCTGAACTGGGTCTGCTTAATGTAATCGCGGTAAGTCGATACACGTCCCCACTTTTCCGTTGGGCTGGTCCAGGGTTCATAGCGAATCCCCAGGTTCAAAGAGAAATTGGAACGCATGCGCCAGTCATCCTGGAAGTAGAAACCATATACTTCCTGGCGAATCGTGCGTGCCGTATCCGCTCCAGGCACTTCGGCGGTCAAGTTAGTTAAGGGAGCGTCGGTTAGGAATGCCGCGGCCGAATCCCAGGTGAACGATCCGAAGGCACCGGCGGCGGGGCCATTGTTATTGAATCCGTTCTTGTCCAAGGAACCGCCGAACTTGAGGGAATGATTCCCGCGCGAAAGCGAGAAGGCCTGAGAGATCGCCCACTTATTCTGGATTCGGAACGAGGGCTGATCCGCCCCGCTAAAAGAATCAACTCCGAGATAGCCGAGATTCGGGGGGTAAGGATGCGTCAGGAACCACAGGTTTTTCGGATAATCGATGTTCAAAACAATCTCCGGACTCAGGCCATTCCGGTTGAAGGCGAAGGAGGAGCTCCACAGCAGCGTGGGGCTGAGGATGTTCTCATACTGCAAGGTTGCGAATCGCTGGCGGGAGGCCACATTTGAGGTGTAAGTCCCAAGCCCCGAAGGGCTGGCGTCATCACCGTTGTCATAAGTAAACCTGCTGAACAGCTTCTGATTGTCATTGATTTGATAGTCTCCGCGGGCTACCCAATAGTTCTCGTCGGTAACCGTGTTGACAGGAGTATAGCTACGCTGAACACCAGTGGGAGCGCCATTCTGGCCCAGCAGAAGCTCGCCATCCCCCTTCGGCCAGATATCCAGATAGGGTCTGATTGTCGGGCTGATGGTCACCGCGCAACGGCCTGTCGCTGTGTTATAGCTTCCGTTGACAGTGGCGCAACCCGCCGCAGTTGTTACGGGATTGCCCCGGCGAGTTTCTTCGTCCGGGACAGCTTCCACGCGCGTCTCTCCCGTCCGCGCCTGGCGCAGGCCTTCAAAGGCGCCAAAGAAAAAGAACTTGTCCTGACGAATGGGTCCGCCGATTGAGCCGCCGAACTGGTTTCTGCGGAACTCGGCTTTATCCTTATTGCCCTTGTTGCTCTCCCAGGCGTTGGCATCCAGATTGTCATTGCGGTGCAAACCGAAAGCGGTGCCATGCAACTGATTCGTTCCAGACTTGGTCACCATCTGGATCACGCCGCCGGAGTAGCCGCCGTACTCGGCGCTATAGCCGCCGCCGGTTACCACACGAAACTCGCGGATGGCGTCCACGCCCAACACCACGCCCGCCGCGCTGCCCGGAGTGGCGAAGTTGCCTACGCTGTTGATGTTGGTGCCGTCCAGCGTCCAGCCAGTGTCCATAGGGCGTGAGCCGGAGAGCGACACGCGCGTACCGTAGCCCTTTGACGCCGTGGCGGCCGCGGCGGTGCGCACATTCAGCGCGCCGGGCTGCGACAGGGTCAACTGCGCGAAGTCGCGGCCGTTCAGCGGCAGTTCGGTGATGCGTTTTTCCTCGACTACGCCAGAGACGCCGCTCGAGGTGGTGTTCACCAGAGGCGCTTCGCCGGTTACTGTAACCTGCGTGCTCACCGAACCCACCTGCATGGTTAGGTTCACCGCCACGTCGTCGCCCACGGTGAGCGTCATGCCGGAGCGCAGCAGCGTGTCGAACCCGTTCATCGTTGCGGTCAGCTCATACGAGCCAGGCGGCAGTTCCGCCGCCACATAGCGGCCACGATCATTGGTAACAATGCTGCGCGTAGCGCCGGTCTGAACGTTGTTCACCTGCACCTGCACGCCGGGCAGCACGCCGCCCGTGGCATCCGTGATCACGCCGGACATGCGCGCCGTCGAAGTCTGCGCGGCGGCATTCGCCACCAACACAATGGCCATGGCGATCGCGCCAAAAATAGACATCAATACACGTTTCATCACCCTACCCCCTTATGCTGACTAGGTTCTGACAATCCTCGTTATCAATCGCCTCTTGATGATCAAGAAGACGCACCCACCGCTGCCCCCAATGGCTCAACACCCAAACGGTAAGTTGTGCTTAATCTACCAACTGGCCCAAACTATACACCAAATGCCCACCTTGCGGGACTTTTTTTTAGTCTCCCCATTCCCCCCTGAACCAGCCTCGCCACGCAGGTCCGCGCCCGCCAATTCGCGGTAAACTGGAGGATTATGTTTACAGGAGAATCGTGACTATTATGACCAGACCACTAGATGACGTGCGCATCCTGGCCGTATCGCAGTTCGGTGCCGGCCCCTACGGCACGCTGATGCTGGCCGACCTGGGCGCGGAGATCATCAAAATTGAAGACCCCGGCACCAACGGCGACGTCTCGCGCGGCGTGCCGCCCTCGACCATTGAGAATGACAGCCTGTATTTCCAGTGCTTCAACCGCAACAAGCGCAGCCTGCAACTGAACCTCGGCACCTCGGAAGGCATGGAGATTTTCCACCGCCTGGTGAAAATTTCGCACGGCGTCTTCAACAACCTGCGCGGCGACGTGCCCGCCAAACTCGGCATCACCTATGACTCACTGAAGATTCATAACCCGGCCATCGTCTGCTGCTCCTTGAGCGCCTACGGCCGCACCGGAACAGCGGCGCGGATGCCGGGCTACGATCCGCTGATGCAGGCCAGCGAAGGTTACATGAGCCTCACCGGCGGGCCTGACGATGGGCCTATCAAGTGCGGCGTATCGGTCATCGATTTCGCCGCGGGCCTGGCCGCCGCCTTCGGCATGATGGCCGGCATTCATTCCGCCGGGCGCACCGGCGTCGGCTGCGACGTGGACGTTAGCCTGCGCGACACAGCGCTCTCCATGCTGAATTACTACGCGGTCTGGTATCTGAATCTCGGGCGCGTGCCGGAGCGCATGGCCGACTCCTCGCACTCCGTGCTCACGCCCGCGCAGACCTTCCGCACTCGCGACGGCCACATCGTTATATTCTGCGCCAAGGAAAAATTCTGGGAACTGCTCTGCGCGGCGCTCGATAAAAAAGACTGGGCAGCCGATCCGCGCTTCCGCGATTTTGCGGCGCGCTCAAAAAACAAAACCGAACTGCTAGCCCTGCTGCATCCGGTCATCATGGAGCGCACCACGGCCGAGTGGCTGACTCTGCTGGAAGGCAAAGTCCCCTGCGCGCCTGTGCGCACGCTGGCGGAGGCGCTGGACGATCCGGCTTTAGTGGAACAAGAGATGATTGTGGAAGTGGACCACCCGCATTTCGGCAAAGTGCGTGAAGTCGGCAGCCCGGTCAAATTTTCCGGCGATACGCCCGAACACCACGCCGCGCCGGCGCTGGGCGCGGACACGGATAGCATTCTGCAAACTTACCTGAGTTACTCAGTGAGTCAAATCGCGGAGCTGCGAGCGCGGGGAGTGATTTAGCAGTTTATTGAGTGACTCATACAGTCGTGATTCCGAGTCAGTTGTCATTCCGAGCGCAGCGAGGAATCTGCTTTTCGCTGGCTATCCTGGCAACAGCAGATTCCTCGCTACGCTCGGAATGACAACCTTGTTTGTGAATGTGGTTTGTGAGAGTGGATTAGGAAGCCGACGGCTTCCAGTCCAGGGATTTCTTGAATATCTGACCTTCCACGAACAGTTCGAACAATTGGTTGTCGATCAGCTTGTGGCCGGCCTCCATCTTGAGGATATCGAGGGCTTTCTCAGTGGGCAGCGCCTTCTTGTAGGGGCGGTCGGAG
Source organism: Candidatus Sulfopaludibacter sp. SbA3 (assembly GCA_945865705.1). Classification (GTDB taxonomy): domain Bacteria; phylum Acidobacteriota; class Terriglobia; order 2-12-FULL-54-10; family 2-12-FULL-54-10; genus SHUM01. Next base: position 5,621 of record CAMBEY010000008.1, on the reverse strand, counting down.
GCGGTCAGGGCATCGAAGATGTCGGAGATGGTCATCATGCGCGTCTGCACCGGAATCTCCGCCTCATTCAGTTTGTTGGGATAGCCGGTGCCATTCAGTTTTTCGTGATGCCCGCGCGCAATCAAAGGAATGTTCTTCAGTTCCTTGGTCCACGGAATCTTGCTTAGGAAGTTGTAGGTGTGAGTCACGTGTGACTCAATCTCTTTGCGCTCCGAGTCATCGAGACTCCCCTTGGGGATGGAGAGCAGTCTCACTTCATCCTGATTCAGCAGGGTGCGCGGCGTGCCCGCCCAATCCAGGAACTCCATGGCCGCCAGCTCGGAGAGTCTGCGGAAATCGCCCTCCGGCAGCACCGTGGGCTTGTTGCACTGCATGACAAACTTGTAGAACTCGTCCAGCTCCTTCAGCTTGTCTCGCAACTCGCCTTCAAACTCACCATGCCGGGCCAGATACTCCTCGCGTCCCTTTTCCAGCAGATAGTTCAGCCTGCGCTCCGAGTGTTCGTGTTGCGCGGCTTTGCGGACGAAATCAAAGCGCTCACTCACCAGCTTGGCCTGCAAGGGATAGAGCTTGTCGGCCTTCACCAGAACCTCTTCGCGCACGCCCACCTTGCCGAAATCGTGCAGCAGCGAAGCGTAGCGAATCTCCTTCATCTCAGCGCGCGAGAAACTAATCAGTCGGAAATTCGGCGTGTCGGCGCGGTCCACCGCTTCGGCAAATCCTACCGTGAGATCGGCGACACGGAATGAGTGACCCGAAGTAGTAGGATCGCGTGACTCAATCGCCGTAACCGACGCCTTGACGAACCCCTCGAACAGTGACTGAATACTGTCATAGAGCCGATTGTTCTCAATAGCCACGGCGGCCTGACTGGCCAGTGAGCTGACCAGCGCCTGCCGATTCTCCGGATAGGGAATCACTATGGCATCGGCATTCTGCGAATTGATGGTCGCTTTCTGGTCGCGCTTGCAATTGATCAACTGGACGACGCCGATGATCTCGCCCTGCGGATTCTTCATCGGAACTACCAGCATGGACATGGTGCGATAACCGACTTTGCGATCAAAATCCGCGTTGAACTTGTACGGCTCGGACTCGGGGATTTTGTAAACGTCCTCCGAGTGCAGCGGCTCGCCTTTGAGCGCGACATATCCGGCGATGGAAGAGGCATTGATCGGAATGGTGAACTCGGCGAAGGGTACTTGCAGGCTGTCATTCTGCGCAAGTTTGAAACGCAGACGCTTCTCCCCGCTCTCAGATTCCTCGGCCAGATAGAGCGATCCGGCATCGCTATCGGTAATCTCGCGGCTCTTTTGCAGAATCAACTCGAGCAGCACCGCGGTGGAGGGTGCGGTGGACAGCGCGATGCCGATGACGTTCATTTCGTCGATTTCATAGCGTGCCGCGGCCAGTTCCTGCGTGAGTTGCGCCTGGCGCCGGGCCAGTTCGAGATTATCAAATGCGGAGCGCACCGCCGAATGAGCAACGGCGGCCTGCAATGGCGCGGCAAGAAAACAGAAGACCGGAATGCCGGAGGCGGCGCCGGGCAGCCCCGTATCTCCCGCGCTCAAAACGTAAATCAGGCGCGCCCGGTTCTCGGCCACGGCCTGCCTGACCGCATCGGAAAACACCGTTGGCTGGTCACCTAAAATCACGCTTCCGGCAGACTCGACAGAAGTGAACTGGGCAGGCCACGGCGCGGCTTCCCACTGCTCCGGATATTTCGCCAGCAGCGCTGCCGCGTCTGCATTCTGGCAATAAACTTTACGTTTCGTCTCGGCCATTACCCACCCATCTGTATCGACTCAGCGGCGCGGAGAATCGTCCTCCGAAAGGAACCAGACCTCCCGCGCGTTCCGCTACGGGATCATGATCCCGCGGGACTCGCCGGTACTATAGCAGGAATTATGTGAGCATGGCCATAGACGGAGGAGCATGTACGCAGCCGCCTGGGTGCCCTACTTGGTAACTGGGTTGCGGCAATTTCCAGGATGGCGGCGCGCGCCCCCGTCCGCCCCCATGCGCGCCACTCCCCCTTGCGCGCCACTCCCTCTTGCGCGCCACTCATTGACACCCTGCAAGGCGGACGGATATTCTAAGGTTCAAGCCATGGTTGATATCCACTGCCACATCCTTCCGGCACTTGACGACGGCGCAACAGAAGACGCCGTCTCTCGACAAATGTTTGAGATGGCCGCGCGCGACGGCATCGTTCAGATTGTGGCCACGCCGCATGCCAATTACCAATACAAGTTTGATACGCAGGTGAACCGGAATAAGCGGGATCAGTTGCAGGCATCCATGGGCGCGACGCCCGAGATTTTTCTCGGCTGTGATTTTCACCTGAGCTTTGAAAATATCGAAGACGCCAAGCGCGACCATACTCGCTATTCGATCAATGGCAAACAGTATCCGTTGGTGGAGTTCGCCGATACGAACATTCCGCCGCATACGGACAAGATATTTTTCGATCTCATCGGATGCGGCATCGTCCCCATCATTACCCACCCGGAGCGCAATTCCATCCTCGCCGATCAGCCGGATTTAATAGCCACTTGGATCGGACTGGGCTGCGCGGTGCAGGTTACCGCCGGATCGGTTACGGGCAAGTTCGGCAAGCACGCGCTGCGCTCCACCGAGACCATGCTGAAACACAATATGGTCCACTTCATCGCCAGCGACGCACATAACCTCACCACGCGCCCGCCGGTGCTCTCTGAAGCCCGCGAGACCATCGCGCGCACGATCAGCCCCGAAGTCGCCGAACTGCTGAGCGACTCCAATCCCCGCGCCGTCGTGGCAGGCCTCCCTATGCCGTGGCGGCCACAACCCGTGCCCATGGGCAAGCGGGGTTGGTTTTCATTTTTGCGCTAGGCCATTTTTATAGTTAGTGTAGAGGGCGCCTGGACGGTCAAAGCCGAGCCGCGATGGAATATCCCGGCGCGCAGTAGAGCCGGAAGGGAGCGGGTACGTTCGAGGAATATCAGTGACCGTTAAACGTGACCGCTCCCTCTCGGTCGCGGCTCTGGCACATCGCGGCGCGGGTGGCGGCCCTGTTCGCTTCCAGTCGCGTTAGAAAATCAGCTTCATCCCAAACTGAATCTGCCGCGAGGTGGTGGTGGTGTCGTCGATGGTGCCGGCCGCGCCGCGCGGAATCCCCACGGCCTGAGCGGCCACTGCGGTATCGAACACGTTATTATCGGGCAATCCAAAATTGGCGCGGTTCAGCAGATTGAAAAACTCGGCGCGAAAATCGAGGCGCACCCCTTCGCTCAGGTTGGTCTCCTTGCCCAGCGTGAAGTCCATGCTGACCATGCCCGGGTTGATGAGCGTATTGCGACCCAGATTGCCGTAGAAGCCCGCTGGCTGAAGTGAGAAGACACAAGGATCAAAGTACCGTTCGCTGCCGCCCAGTTGCTGACCCGCTGGAATCCTGGACTCTCCGGCTACTACCGGACCGCAACCCGCCGTCGCGCCCTCGACAGGATTTTTGCTTGCACCGGCTGGCAGGTCCGGCCGGTCGGCGATCGAGCGCGCCTGATCGGCGGAGCGGGCGAATCCCGTCAGCGCGGTGAACGGCGTGCCGTCCTGAATGGTCAGGATCATGCCCGCCTGCCAGCCGCCCAGCAGCTTCGCCGCCGGGCCGGTCCACCGGCTGGAAGGAATGTCGTAGTTGAAATTGGCCACCAGATTTCTCCGCAAATCATAAGCGGACAGCCCACGATCGCCGCGCGCATTATCGGGGTCCTGCGTGGACTGCGCGCCGCCCAGCGCGTGCTGCGAGATGGTCACCGAAGCATCGTCGATGGTCTTCGCATAAGTGAACGAGAGCTTCGAGCGGAAGCCGCGGCTGAGTCGCTGAATGAAATCCAGTTGCAGCGACTGATAGAACGCATCGACATCGGAGGTGACAATGCGGCTGCCTGCCAGCGCGACATTCTTGCGGTTGCCGCCGACGTACTGTTTCCGCCCGTCAGGAAGAATCACGGGACGGCGAGTGTTGGCGTCCGAGTTGCGCGTCAGGTGATACGAGTGCGATCCCACGTAGCTGGCGTTGAACACGGTGTTGGTGGTGATCTGCCGCTGCACGCCGAAGTTCCAGTGCAGCCGCGTGGGCACGTCGATGTTGAAATCAATGCCATCCGGCTGCGGCGCGCGCACCGCTCCGCTGCCGGCGGAAAAGCCCAGCGGGAACGGCGCGAAATTTGTTGCCGTGCTGGTAACGTCGGTCAGCCCGAAGTAGGGCGTATTGTTGGGCGTGAAGAAGCGGAACTCATTTTCGAGCTGGTCATAAAAAATCCCAAATCCGCCGCGAATCGCCAGGCTGCCGTTTCCCGACTGGTCCCAGGCAAAGCCCACGCGCGGCGCGATGGACTTATGGTGCGGCTTGAAGAATGGGCCGCCCAGCGTGGGCAGCGTGTCCACCACGCGCTCGCCATTCACGGAGCGAGTCTGGAAGTTGGCGATGCGATCCCCGCGCGCCTCCACCGGCACCGACATCACTTCATAGCGAAGGCCCAGATTCAGCGTCAGGTTGGGACGCAGCTTGTAATCATCCTGCGCGTACACCGAAATGAAGTTCATGCGATAGGCCTTTTCGGCATCGCCGCCGCCGGTGGGATCGGGCGCGCGGAACAGTGTGGGACGGGCCAGCAGAAAGCTCTCGAAGTCAGAAAACTGGAATGCGCCGCGCAGGCTGTTCTGGAAATTCTCGTTATGCTGGATGCGCTGAATCTGCGCGCCGAACTGCATCGAATGCGCCCCGCGATAGAGATAAATCTGATCGGAATAATCATACTGATTCACCACGAAGAAGCGCTCGGCGCCGGTGGCCGTGCCAAAATCCGAGAGCGGCGCGCCCGCCGTGCTGGTGCTGAAAGTGAGGTTGCCCACCGTCTTGGCTCCGGGCAGGAAGCGCAGCGAGGGATCAATGTCCACGACCGGCAGCGAATCGGCGTAGACGGAACTGCGCGTGAATCCGATGCGGAACGAGTTCAGGAATGTCGCGTAGGTCTTCTTGTAATCGAGCGTGGCCACTTGATCACGATTGTTGTCAAACCCCGCGAAGTACGGATTCGGCGTCGGCCCCACCACCGCCGCGTCGCTGAAATTGTAGCGACCGAAGATGGCGTCGGTCTCAGAGAAACGGTGATCGACGCGCACCAGGAAGAAATCCTGCTCGCTCGGCTGGTTGGGCGAGCTGATCGATTGCGCCGTTCCGTCGCGGAAATTTTCTCCATTGGCCGGCGGGAACAGAGACAGAAACGGAACCACCGCGGGATTAATCGCCACGCTTCGGTAATTCGCCGGGCAGCCCGCGCCCTGCGCGCCCACCGCGGGCAGACATCCGCGCCGCGCCTCGGCATCCGGCACCTTGGCTACGTTGGTCAGCCCCAGTGACTCGCGCAGCGCCTCATACGTCCCGAAGAAAAAACTCTGGTCGCGCAGGATCGGCCCGCCGACAGCGCCGCCGAACTGGTTGCGCTTGAACTCCGGCTTGGATATTCCGAAAGCATTGTCAAAAAAGTTTGCGGCATCCAGATTATCGTTGCGATGAAACTCGAACGCCGAGCCGTGGAACTGATTGGTGCCCGAGCGCGTGGCGATGTTGATGACGCCAC
>CAMBEY010000007.1 GCA_945865705.1 Candidatus Sulfopaludibacter sp. SbA3 | reverse complement strand
GCACGTTGGGTTGTGCAAGGCTCTGCAGTATCTGGGCCTGCCCACGCTGCGCGTGAGTTTGCCGTATCACGACCGCCGCATGTTGCCGGGCTTCGAGCGCGCTGACTACGCGGTGTCCTCCAACGTGGGCCGCACCGTGGACTCGACTCGCCAGGCAGTGATCGACATTCGCTGCTGCCTGGACTGGCTCGAGTCGCAAGGCTACCACCGCTTCGGCATCATCGGCACCAGCCTCGGCTCGGCCTACGCGTTCCTCGCCAGCGCTCATGATGCGCGCCTGCGCGCCAACGTCTACAACATGGTCTCGCTCTACTTCGCTGACGTGGTGTGGACGGGCCTGTCCACGCTGCACATCCGCCAGAGCCTGGATGGTAATGTCGATCTGCCGCAGTTGCAGGCGGCCTGGCGCGCGATTACTCCTGCGGAGTATGTGCATCGCTACTCGACCATGAAGAAGAAGTCCCTGTTCATTTATGCGACCTATGACTCGACGTTCCTGCGCCAGTACTCCGACGCCATGCTGGAAGAAGCGCGCACGCGCGAGTTCGACCACGACGTGGCCGTGGTGCCCTGCGGACATTACACTATGGGCCGCACGCCGTTCCGCTATCTGGACGGCTACCACATCTGCAAATTCTTCCTGCAAAACGTGTAGAAGGAAGTGATCGTGCCGGCTGAATCCAAAACTCCCAGCGCTATGGCCTACGCGCTTTCCGCTGCCGTGGCAAAGAAGAGTTTGACCATTGCGCTCATCGTCGGCTGCCTGCTATCCATCGCCAATCAGGGAGATGTGCTACTCACCCAGCCTGTTACGCCGCGCATTGGCATTAAGATATTTCTAAACTTTCTGATTCCCTTCGCGGTGTCGTCGGTGAGCGCAGTGCTCAACCGCCAGGAAAAATAATGGCGGACATTCGCTATTCTCCTCAATATTCCGGGCGATTCATCTGGGAAATGCGCGCCAACCAGTTGTCGCAACTTCTGGACGCCAAGCGCCGCGCGGGGATTTCGCTTCTCGACCTGACCGAATCGAATCCCACGCGCTCGGGCATCACGTATCCCTCCGCGCAGTTGCTGGAAGCGATTGCTGATCCGGGATGGCTGGTATACGAGCCTACGTCGGCGGGACTGCCGCGGGCGCGGGAGGCCGTCGCGGCCTACTATGCCGCACGCGGCTACTCTGTTTCTCCTGAGCGAGTACTGCTCACCGCCAGCACCAGCGAGGCCTATTCCTACCTTTTCAAACTGCTGGCTGATCCGGGCGACGAGGTGCTGGTCCCTCGTCCGTCTTATCCGCTGTTCGAATTTCTCGCGGGACTTGAAGCGGTGCAGCCTGTGCATTATTCGCTGGCCTATCATGGCGAGTGGCGTATCGACTTCGATTCATTGGGTGCCGCGCTGACGCCACGAACGCGCGCTGTGGTGATCGTCAATCCGAACAATCCAACCGGGTCGTTCCTCAAGCGGGACGAGTGCGCGCAGTTGATGGAACTGTGCCGCGCGAATGGGCTGTCGCTGATCTCGGATGAGGTGTTCTCCGACTTTGTTTCCCCGGCCACCGCGAAGGGAAATCTGGTGCGATCCGTAGTGGATGAAACCGGCGTGCTGACGTTTTCGCTGAGTGGATTGTCAAAGGTCGCGGGACTGCCGCAGGTGAAGGCCGGCTGGATCGCCGTTTCCGGCCCGCCGGATGCGTGTCGCGACGCGTTGTCGCGCCTGGAGCTGATCGCCGACACCTATCTCTCTGTGTCGAGTCTAGTGCAGCACGCCATGCCTCGTCTGCTGGAACTGGGTGCCGCGATGCAGACGGCAATCCAGATACGCGTGCAGAGAAATTTATCGCACCTGCAAGCGGCGCTGGCGGCGGATTCGCCCGCGCGTGTTCTCGCCGCCGAGGGCGGATGGTATGCCACTCTGGAAATCCCGCGCAATCGCAGCGAGGAGCAGTGGGCGCTGGAACTGCTCGAGCTGGACAACGTGATCGTGCAGCCGGGCTATTTTTACGATTTCGAGCGCGAAGCGTATTTGGTGTTGAGTCTGCTGACGCCGGAACATACATTCGCCGCGGGAGTCGCGCGGGTGCTGGCGCGCGTTGCGGGTTAGAACTGTTTCGCGGTGTCATTCCGAGCGCAGCGAGGAACCTGCTTTCCATAAAATGAACACCAAAGCAGATTCCTCGCTGCGCTCGGAATGACACCATCGGTTGGGTATTATTCAATTAACGGAATTCGGGACTATTTCTTAGATGGCCATGAAACATCTGGTTCTGGTGGGCGGCGGGCACAGCCATGTGGAGGTTCTGCGCCGATGGGGCCTGCGCCCGGAGCCGGGCGCGCGCCTGACGCTGATCGGTCGCGAGCGCCACACGCCCTACTCCGGAATGCTGCCCGGATTTATTGCCGGACACTACAGTTTCGAGCAGATGCACATTGATCTGGCCGCGCTCGCGCAGTTTGCCGGCGCTGAGTTTATTCACGATGAAGCCATCGGCCTCGATACTCGCCGGACCCAGCTTCACCGCCGCAATGGATCACCGCTGTCCTACGACCTGCTGGCCATCGACACCGGCTCCTCGCCACTGCTTGCCACAGCGCCGGGAGCGTCTGTTCACGCGGTCGCAGTGAAGCCCATCAGCAACTTTATCGACCGCTGGAAGAAAGTTGAGGCGCGGGTCCGGGCGGCGACGGGGACCGTGAGGATCGGGGTGGTGGGCGCGGGCGCCGGAGGCGTGGAGATTTTGCTGGCCATCCAGCACGCGTTCGCAAACATGCCGAAAGCCGGCACGGCCTCCGCATCCGGTCAGCGGGTGGAGTTCCATCTGATCAGCGCCGGCCCTGTTTTGCCCACGCACAACCCGGGCACGCGGCGTCGCTTTGAGCGAGTCCTGGCCGCGCGCGGCGTCGTGGTTCATACCGGGCACGCGGTGGCCGAGCTTCTTGCGAACGCCGTGCGCCTAGAGGACGGAACCTCTTTGCCACTCGATGAAACACTCTGGGTTACCCAGGCGGGCGGGCTGCCGTGGATTGCAAAATCGGGCCTCGCAACCGATGAGCGTGGATTCATTCGCGTCAGCGACACGCTGGAATCCATTTCGCATCCGGGCGTTTTTGCTTCCGGCGATGTGGCGGCGGTCGTGAACCATCCGCGCGAGAAGGCTGGGGTATTTGCCGTGCGGCAGGGGCCCCCGCTAACCGCGAATTTGCGGCGGGCGCTGCGCGGCGAGCCGCTCCAGACCTTCACGCCGCAGAAGAAATTCCTGAGCCTGATCAGCACCGGAGACCGCTACGCCGTGGCCTCGCGCGGCCAATGGTCGGCGGAGGGCCGACTGCTCTGGACGCTAAAAGACTGGATCGACCGTCGCTTCATGTCCCGCTACCAGAATCTGGCTTAAATGCGGCATCCGAGCCAGACACACGGGTAGGCTATTGACTGCGGGTGCGCGCGGGAGCAAAATTTACTTCTTGGTGAGCAAATTGTGGCAGCGACGGATAGCTTCCCTGGAGGCAATAGAGATGGAACACAGACAATTCATTTGGACACTGTCTTTGGCAGTCAGCTTATTTTCAGGCGGCGGCGCCGCCGGGGCCGCCGAGCCGACTACTTTCAATAAGGACGTGCTGCCCATCTTGCAGCGAAACTGTCAGGCCTGCCACAGGCCGGGACAGATCGCGCCCATGTCGTTGCTTAGTTATGAGAATGCGCGGCCCTGGGCCAAGGCCATCAAGCAGAAAGTCATTACACGGCAGATGCCTCCGTGGAACGCCGACCCAACAGTAGGTAAGTTTTCCAACGACAGTTCGCTGCAGCAGATGGAGATTGATCTCATCGCCGCCTGGGTGGATCAAGGCGCGATCGAAGGCGACGCCAAGGACCGGCCCGCGCTTGTCGCGTGGCCCGATGGCGGCTGGCAGGTGCAGCCCGATCACATCGTGAAAGGACCGGAGACTAAGGTTCCGGCCTCGGCAAAAAATAATGTGATCGAATGGTTCCGCGTGGCCATGCCCAGCGGCCTCGATAAAGACACCTGGGTTTCATCCATCGAGGTCAAGCCCAGCGAACCGGCGGTTACGCACCATATCTGCGTACACCTGATGCCGCACAACGAGGATGTGAAGTACGGCGAGCGCTACTGGAACGAAGTAATTCGCGACGATCGCGGGGTCGAACTGCCGCGCAAGAAAGGCGAGACGGCTCAGCAGAACCTCGACGCACGTCCCGCGCTGCGCGATGCCAGTGAAGGCGAAGCCTGTTATCTGCCAGGGCTGCAATCGCTGATGGACTATCGACCCAAAGGGGCGGCCAAGCTGATTCCCGCGGGCACCGACATTGTGTTCAGCCTGCACTATACGCCCAACGGCAAGGAAGTGGTGGACCGTCCAGTGGTGGGATTCACCATTGCCAAGCAGGAGCCGGCGCGGCGCTACGTTTCGCTGACCGTGCGCGGCCCGCAAGACGCTGAGAACTTCGCCATCCCGGCGGGCGAGGCCAATTGGAAAGCACCCCACGGTGAGGCCGTACTCGATCAGGATGTGGAGATTGTCTGGCTCAGCCCGCACATGCATCTGCGCGGCAAGAGCATGTTGTTTCAGGTGATCTATCCCGATGGCCGTAAGCAGGATCTACTCAACGTTCCGCGTTACGATTTCAACTGGCAGCTCGGCTATGAGCTGGCTGCGCCTGTGAAGGTTCCCAAAGGATCGAAGATCATCACCACCGCGTACTTCGACAATTCGGTGAACAACAAATTCAATCCTGACCCGAAGCAAACGGTCTACTACGGTGGCATGGTTTGGGAAGAGATGAGTTCAGGATTCGTGGGCATGCTGGTTGACAAGCACGTGAAGGCGGGACAGGTCTTCGTCCGCGCTGCGCAGGCCGGCGCGCATGCGAGTGAGTAGTCTGTTTCGCGGCGCGCGACGGTGCGCCGGACTGGCGTTCCTGATGATTATGCAGGCCGTGCTCTGCGCGCTGGCCGGTCGGGCGCAGACAGCGGTTGAATACGTCGTGGACATCCGTGCGACGCCGCGCTCGATTCCAGCCGGGGAAACCGTCCGGCTGGAGTTTGCGATTCGGGAATTGCCCACCGGGCCGTCTGGCGAAATGCCTGGCGGAGCAATCGTCACGGACTTTCAATTCAGCCATACCCACCGCTTCCACATTTATATCGTGAGTCAGGATTTGCGATTTTTCCTGCACGAGCATCCCGGCCTATCCCCAGATGGAAAATTCCGAATCGAAGTAACGCTGCCCAGCCCCGGGCTGTACCGCATCCTGAGCGAATTTCAGCCGGAAGGCGCGCCGGAGCAGTCGGTGATCGACAGCCTAGTCGTTGCGGGCGCGCCGCCGTCGCTTCCCGCGCTCACGCGCGATGACTCGGCCCGGCAGGCTGAGGGACTGCGGGTCGCCATGAGAACCGATCCGGCGCAGCCCCATCCCGGCGGCAAGACGCTGCTGTTCTTCACGCTCGACCCGCAGGCAGGCCTCGAGAATTTTCACGGCGACAGAGGGCAGATGCTGGTGGCCAGCGACGACCTGATTGATCTGATCCACGTCGAGCCGTTCGCCGCCGCTGCGGAGACACCGCAGGTGCAATTCAACGTATACTTCCCGCGACCGCGCAACTACCGCGTCTGGGTGGAGTTCCAGAGCCGGGGAAGAGTGAGCACGGCGTGGTTCGATGTGCCGGTTGAGGAATTGAAGTGATGGCAGTGGGCCGGGAGTCTACGGCTGCGATGTCAGCAGAGTCGCCTGTGCGGCGGCGGGCAAGCCGTGGAGGCGCGTCCCGGCAGGCAGCCGCAATGGAACGGCGAAGATGAATGGAGGTGAAAGTCCCGCGCGAAACTCGTATATCCAGACCAAGGCAATCTCCGAACCATCCGATAGCACGGCCGTAATGCGGAAGGAAGACTTCTCAGCCGCTTTCACGATTTGAAGGCCACTGAGCGTGACATCCCTGCGTAACTCCAGAAAGTGCAATACTAAGTTCTCTCCCGCTGTGGACCCGACACTCACTGATTCCGATGGGACCGGTTGGATGAGATCATCGCGGCGGGGAATCGTATTCGACAAAGGAATCCCCGATGTAGGCTCGGCTCCTGCGACCCCTTCCGGCGCGCCGCCTTCGGCCCACTCGGCGATCTGTTGCAGTTGAGTCTGCGAAAGACTGGGGTCGTTGCGGAAGTGACCGAAGCCGCGCACGGCACCCCATGGCGGCATCCTGCGCCGGAGGACTTCCTCCTGGATGGCTGCGGCCCAAGGTCTGGTTTCTTGGTACGTCATCAATGAGAATGCTGTTCCACCAGCGCGATGACAGGCTGCGCAGTTCGCTTGAATGATCGGGAAAATCGTCTGATTGAAAGTGAATTGCGTCGTGATGACGTCATGACCATGCGCAAAGGGCAGAGCGGAGACCGCCGCGAGCAGGGTCAAATGAATCGCCAATCGCCTTGAGAATTTGGGTTGGATGATTTTATTGGACATCGACGTGGCCGACTGCTATCTCGCAGAAATCTCCGATGGCGATCGCCAGAGTCCGCCCTGCATCTGTTTGTGAATGGCGTACAGGGCGAGTTCCAAGCGATCAGAGACGCCCAGCTTATCAAAAACATTATGGAGATGGTTCTTCACCGTCTGCTCGCTGATGAACATGCGCTGGGCGATCTCGCGGTTCTTAAAGCCTTGTGAAACCAACTCGACCACCTGCCGCTCGCGTGAGCTGAGCAACGAATCGCCTTCGGCTTCGTCCACTCCACTCTTGCTGGAAGTTGCCGTGGCTCTGGTCGCCGGAACCGCCGTCGCTCCGTTGGTTTCCGCTTGGAGAATCCATTGCAGCACTTGCTTAAAAGCTGCCTGCCGAGGAACTAATTGCACGGTAGAGATGCGTAGCGCGCGAATGGAGCCCTCTTCATCTTCCGAGGGGACCATAACCAACATTCGCATACGAGGAAAATTGCGTTGAACCTGCAGCAGCAAATTCCGACCACCGAACTCAGAAATTTGCGAGTGGATAAGGATTACTTGCGGCTTTAGCGCAGTTACTTTCTTGACCACTTGATCCGCCGACTCGACCTCTCCGATCAAAGCCACGTCCTTCTCACTGGACAGGAGAAGTCTGAGGCCCGCCCGAAAGGCAGGGCGTGGGTCACCTAGTAGTAATTTGACTTTCTTTTGGGCTGCCATGTCCGCCTTGTTCTAATAACCCCAGTCGCTCTATCGGCACTCGGCCCCGCCTCGATAGCGTTCTTTGACTGCGGCTGATGGGCGTGTACCGACTCGGGCAACTATTCGACCATAGCGATTCTACGGGGGTTCGCATCGAGGTGTCAATCAATCCAGGTGCAAGCCCGGCACATGCACGCCGCAGAAACAGACTGTGAAATCTGACTAAACCTCTCCCGGTTTGGGCTTTGAATAGCGGATTGTGCAGCGGATCACTAGTCCTCGCGAACTTCCACGCCAGCCATGCTTTCAATGACACGAATGGCAGAAGCAAAATCCTCTTCGCCATGTCCCATGGCTATCCCCGCGCCAAACAACTCCCGCACCAGCGCGGTTGCGGGCAAAGGAACTTGCAGTTCGTTGGCTGATTCAAGCATCAAGCCTAGGTCCTTATGCATCCATTTCAACGAAAAATGGGGGGCGAAATTCCGCGTGATCACCAGTGGAAGTTTGCCGTCAATCATGGGATTGCGTGCCACGCTGTTTTGGAGCACCTCCAGTACAAGCGATGGCGAGATGCCGGCCTTGCGTGCCAGCACGAAGCCTTCAGCCATGGCTTGGCAGGTGAGTGCGCCGATTAAATTTTGAGTCAGCTTTACCTGTAAGCCGGTTCCTTGCCCGCCAGTGTGGAATATTTTCTTGCCCATTGCCTCCAGATAGGGTCGAGCACGATCGAATGCAGCTTTCTCACCACCCACCATGAATGTCAGCGTGGCGTTGGTGGCACCCGCTTTGGAGCCCGTACAGGGGGCATCCAAAAATTGTGCGCCGCACTTGGAGAAGCGGGCTGCCAGTCGGCGGCTGGCGGTGGGCGAGATGGTGGTGGTATCCACGATCAGCGCACCAGGCCGAATCGCGAGAAGCAACTCTTCGGCTATTTGTTCAACGTCTGCGGTGCCGCCCACACAGATGAAGATTACACTGGCGGCTCGTGCTACATCCGCCACGATAGGCGCAATGCTCGCGCCATCCGCGGCGAGCGACTCGGCCTTGGACCGCGTCCGGTTATAAACGGTGACGGCGTTTCCGGCCTTCAGCAAATTCTCCGCCATGGGATAACCCATAATGCCCAGCCCGATAAATCCAATCGTTTCCTTCTGAGTCATAATGTTCACCTATCAAAAGAGCGGTAGCGACCCACATTCAGGAAAATACGGAGGCGCGAAAGTGAGTGAGAGTTACTAACGACTACGAATGAGTCTTCGGGGTCTTCTTTAGTTTCCGAACCCGCGCGACCATCCAGCCGGGCTTGACTGACTGTCTGGCCCGGGCGATGGCTAGGGCGTTGGCCGGAACGTGATCGTGAATGGTGGAGCCTGCGGCGACAAAAGCGCCGCGGCCGATGCGCACTGGAGCGATCAGCTCCGAACCCGAACCGATGAAGGCACCATCCTCAATAATGGTCTGGTGCTTATTCACACCATCGTAATTGACGGTGATTGTCCCGGCACCAATATTGACATCTTCGCCCACCGTGGCGTCTCCAATGTAGGCTAGATGGTTGGCTCGGCTGAGCCGGCCAATGCGGGACTTCTTAATCTCCACGAAGTCGCCAATGCGAGCTCCCGCGCCGATCTGCGATCCGGGCCGCAGGTGAGCGAAGGGTCCCACGCTGGCTCCGTCATCCACCTGGGATTCTGTAATCACGCAGGATGTCTTTACAGTGACTCGCGCGGCAAGCTGTGAGTCAGTAACGATAGAGTAAGCTCCAATAACACACTCCGGGCCGATCTTTGTTCCGCCATTCAGATAGACACCAGCCTCAATGGTGCTGTCAGGACCGACAGTCACGTCGGGATCGATTCTCACTGTCTCAGGTGAGTGGATAGTAACTCCGGCAATCATTAACTCACGAGCCTTTCGCAGGCGCAGAAGGGTATCCACGCGGGCCAGCTCGGCCCGGTCGTTGATACCCGCCACTTCGTCTGGGTCCACGGCGCGGCAGACGGCGAGACGGTGTCCCGCCTTGGCCAACAGCTCGATGACATCAGTGAGATAGTATTCCCCCGACACAGGATTCTTGCGGACGCGCTTCAAAGCGGGAAATAGTTCGCGAGTCTCAAAACAGTAGATGCCTGTATTAATTTCCCGAATCTTCTTCTGCTCGGCGGTGGCGGACTTCAATTCGACAATGGCAAGGAGTGAGCCATCCGCGGATCTGAGAATGCGCCCGTAGGCAGCGGGGTTGGCCATATCGGCGGTCAGCACCGTGGCGATGGCGCGTTTCCTGCGATGATGGGCAAGCAGGTTGCGCAGAGTCGCGGTGGTTAGCAACGGAGTGTCTCCGCACACCACCATAATTGTGCCCCTATTGGAGGAAGCAGCACGCCGCAATTGACGCTCGCCAGCGGCCAAGGCATGCCCCGTACCCAGTTGTTTCTTTTGCAGGATGAGCCGGACTTCTCCACTCCCGGGGCCACTCCCAGGCCCACGCCCGGGTCCATGCCCAGCGCTGCGCAGTGCCTGTTCCACTTGTGCGGCCTGATACCCGATGACGGCAAAGGTGGCGCGTGAGGCAAGTGGTTTGACTGCGCGAACAACGTGATCGATCAGCGTCCGTCCGCCAGCCGAGTGGAGTACCTTTGGCAATTTGGACTTAAAGCGCGTTCCGAGCCCAGCGGCCAAAATCACAACGACGGTACTGTCCTTCATGGTCTCCCCTCAAGACTTAATTCATCACTGGGTATTGTAGCTTAGGCTGGACCGGATGACTTTGTCGCCTCTTCCCAATAGCGATGTGCCGCACAAGTATCCAGCACGGCTTTGGCCAGCTGGCTGGGATCATGCCGCACCCAGCGTTCGGCGGCGGGTCCAGTGCGTTTTTCGCGGACAAAGTCGCCAGCGACCACGCGAACTCCCATACGCTCAAGCTCCCCGCTTCCCGGATTCACCTGAGATGCGCCTGTTGCTTTGTACCGGCGCAAGGCGCTGCGCGAAATGGGACCGGAGTTAACCATGACGTAGTCAAATAACCGCTGACCTCCCGCATGGTCCATAACAGCGCGCAGATGGTCCGCGGCAGTGAAGCGGTTCGTCTCGCCGGGCTGAGTCATTAGATTGCAAATGAAGATGCGGGCAGCGCGCGATTGAGCAATGGCGGTGGCCACGCCCCGAACGAGCAGATTGGGGATTAAGCTAGTAAAGAGCGAACCGGGACCCAAGGTGATGACGTCCGCCTGAGCGATGGCCTCCAGCGCCTTCGGCACGGGGCGGCAGTTACGTGGCGAGAGTCGGATGCGGCGGATGGGACGGCGGCTGCGCGAAATCTGCGTTTCGCCTTTCACCACGCGGCCATTTTCGAGCTCCGCCTCCAGGCGCACATCGGACATGGTGGAAGGATAGATGTGGCCTCGGATGGCTAGCACTTCGCTGGACACCTGGATCGCTTCCTGAAAGTCCCCTGTGATTCCGCTGAGCGCTGTGAGAAAAAGATTGCCGAAACTGTGTCCCTTCAAACCCTGACCGCTGGCAAAGCGGAACTGGAAAAGCTTGGAGAGCAGCGCTTCGTCTTCAGAAAGGGCAACCATGCAGTTGCGGATATCGCCGGGCGGCAGAACCCGGAAATCGCGGCGAAGACGACCAGAACTGCCTCCGTCATCGGAGACGGCGACCACAGCGCTCAGGTCGGTAACGCGCGGCTCCTGGCGACCATAGGCCTTTTCGAGAACCATCTCTAGTAAATCGGGAGCGGGATCGGCAGGATACCAAGCCTTCAATCCTTGCAGCAATGTGGATAGGCCCGTGCCGCCTCCCAGTGATACGATTTTCATGCTCGTTTAACCAAGCGCGCTGGGCTGAACCGGACTGAGCCGGGTAGTTGTCGCGATCACCTTAGCTCAAAGGCCGTTCCGGGTAGATCAATTCCGTGAATCGGGGGTCCTCCAGCATATTCTCGAAGTCCGGGTCGTTCTGCGCCTGGAAGCGATTGCGCTGATTGATCTGAATAGACTTGTCAAGATATTCAAGAGTGCCTTCAACGTCATTGCGCAGGGCGAAAGTCGCGGCTAGCGCGTAATAAAGAAAATCAGCTCGCGGCGCGAGCTTCAGAGCTTTGCGCAGATGCTCTTCGGCCTGCTCGGGATGACCTTCATTGGCCAAACTCACGGCATAATCGTACATCTCTTCCACTGTTTTCAGATGCAGTGAAGGCCGCACCGCGCGCTGTTGGCAGATGTTCAGATAGATCTGTGCGCGCTCGGCCAGTTCGCGCGAGGAATTGTCCATCAGCCGTTCGAAAACAGACTTGGCTTTGGCGTAATTACCCTGATTCATCAATTCGAGCCCCGCAGTAAAACGGTCGAGAGACTGCTGATGCACAATCTCCTCCGCGGTGGGCTTGCGTTTGGGGAATTGCAAGGGCTTCGCCGGGGGAGGTGCTGAATTGCTTTTCGCCGATTTCTTACCCATATTATTCGGCTTGGAGGGTACAGCCGATTTTGCACTGCGCGGTGCGAGCTTCACGACACTTTTCCGGGCCGGAGCTTTCGTCTTCGATTTCATATTTGTCGTCGTTTTTGCCATAGACGTGTGTTTATTGACCTCAGCTTGAACGTGCCGGACACGGGCAAAGCAGCATACACCCAACCCGTAGGATATAACAATATGGCCGCCAAACCGTTATCCGGATGGCGGACATTCCTGGTTGAATTGTGCGGATACCCGTTTCAAACCAGCGTATCATCAACTCAGGAACACAGCGAAGGCTTACCGCCGCGAATGCACCCAGCAGCCCAAGAAACTTCAGATTACTCTCCCGTAGCTATTTGAAAAAACAAATGCGTAAGGGTGAATCAGAAAGGGTACCATATTGCAGCAGTCAGCACAGTAGCTTTGGCCCCTCGGACCGCATAAGATGATATACGCAGGGGTTGAAATAGTTAACTAAGATCGTCTATGCTCTCGCCAAACCAGCGGCCTGGAATCTGAGATGCCCGAGATACCTGATTCGTTAATTCCAAAGGATCGTCCCACCAAAGATCAGGCCGATCTATTGGAGTGGCGCACTGTTAGCTATAAGACACTGACGCTGGGAATTATGGGGGTATTGGTGTTGGTGGTCGGAATCCTTCTGGCGTTGTTCCCCAACTCGCCCGCATCGCTGCTGGCGATGCTACGCGGAAATCAGAACGATGCGGCAGCCGGTGACTCCACCGCCAACCGGCAAGCCCGCTTTACGAATCTCGACGGCGGAGTGCGTGTCCGCAAAGCAAACTCCGTAGCGTGGATGGAAGCCTCGCTGGCCGAAGGGCTGGATCAGGGCGATATCGTGCAGACCGACAAGGATGGTGTGGCCCGCATCGCGTTCGCCGATGGAACACTCTATGTGGTTCGTCCCAACACTCTGATCGCCATTGAAGAAAATGCAATTCCCACGAATATCGCCAATTCGAAAATTTCCGTGCATGTAACCAGCGGGACAGTGGACCTGTCCACGACCAAGTCCATGGGAGATTCCCGCGTCCGCTTCGCCGATGCGGAAGCCCGCATGAAAGCAGACAGCCGCGCGTTGGTGCACAACGATCCATCCACTAACATGCGCGAGATCACCGTTTCAAAGGGCGGTGCGGGGATGCAGCGCGGCGGAGAGCAAATCGAACTGGGTGAGTATGAGCAGGCGACCTTCGGAGCAGCGGGCAGTCTGTTGGTGCGCAAGAAGGTGGTCGCCCCGCCTTTATTGCTGACGCCTGCGGATATGGCGCCGGTGGTGATGACCGGATCGCAAAGTAGCATTGAGATTGAGTTCACGTGGTCGGCTGTGGGCACCGCCGAATCTTACCGCATTCTCGTCTCCACTTCCCCCTTACTCAAAGATCCCCTGTTTGATCAACGCGTACGCTCCACCTCGATCCGGTTGTCCGCTTTCCGTGAAGGCGATTACTATTGGTCGGTCATTTCGCTGAATTCTCAGGGCAAGGAGAGCCAGCAAAGCGAGCCCAATCTCTTCTCCGTCCTTCATCAGGCTAGTGCGGAGGAGCTTCTACTGATCGTTGAGCAGTACATCCAGCACGGGCGTGTAATGGAGGTGGTGGGAAGGACCGAACCAGGCGCCACCGTCCTGGTAAACAATGAGCAGGTATTCAATGTGGCCCCGAACGGCTCGTTTAAGCACTTCACCCCGGCCATGCCCACGGCAGGTACCACCATGATTACGGTTACGGCGCAAAACAGAAAAGGCAAAGTTTCCACCTTGCGCAAGACGATCACGATACAATAGCATTTAGCTTCAAATCGCTTTCCCTGAGCGCGATTTTTTTCTTCCTGAGCGCGCTCGGACAAGCAGTATTTTGCGCTAACTGAATCCGCACCTCATTAGGGAGAACATACCCACGATGTCCGGTAACCGGCACTCATTCTTTTCATTTTTCTCGCGCGACCTGGCAATTGACCTGGGAACCGCCAATACCTTGGTCTACGCCAAGTCGGGCGGTATCGTGGTCAACGAGCCGTCGATCGTGGCCATCAATAAGGTGACCAACGAAGTGGAGGCCGTGGGCAAGGAGGCCAAGGAGATGCTGGGCCGCACGCCGGGCAACATCGTGGCCATCAAGCCCATGCGCGACGGCGTGATCGCGGACTTCAAAGTCACCGAAAAGATGCTCACCTATTTCATCCATAAGGCACACAATCGCAAAATGTTGGTGCGCCCGCGGATCGTAATCGGTGTGCCCAGCGAGATCACTCCAGTCGAGAAGCGCGCCGTGCAGGACTCGGCTTATCGCGCGAAGGCCAGCGAGGTGCATCTGGTGGAGCAGGCCATGGCCGCAGCCATCGGAGCGGGGCTCCCCATCACAGAACCCTCCGGGAATATGGTGGTGGACATCGGTGGCGGCACCACGGACATCGCCGTCATCTCTCTTTCAGGCATCGTTTACTCGAGGTCAGTGCGCGTCGCTGGCAATGAGTTGGACGACGCCATCATGCATTACTTGAAGCGCAAATTTAATCTGCTCATCGGCGAGCGTACCGCCGAGCAGATCAAAATCCAAATTGGCTCCGCCTATCCACTGGAAAAGCCGCTGACCATGGAGATCAAGGGCCGCGACTTGATCGAGGGAGTGCCCAAAACGCTGATCATTCAGGACGCCGAGATCCGCGAGGCTCTTTCGGAAGGCGTGGACACCATTGTCAACGCGATTCGTGTCGCGCTTGAGCGCACTCCGCCCGAACTCTCCGCCGACATCTCGGACCGCGGCATCGTGCTCACCGGCGGCGGTGCCCTACTCAAGAACCTCGACAAGCGCATCCGCGAGGAAACCGGGTTGCCAGTCTCGATCGCCGACGATCCGCTGGCCTGCGTGGTGCTGGGCACCGGAAAGATGCTCAGCGACTTCAATCTGCTGCGTAAGATCGCCGTTGATTAGCGGGATCGGGTCCTCAGCCACAATTAAGTGCAGAATTCGGGACCTCCCTAACTGCCGCCGCCCTCGTCGCAAGAGTTCTCCCCATTTACAATAGAGTTTCTCTATGGAAACCACGCGGCTCTCCCTTTTCTATCGTGGCCTGATCGTACTCGCCGGAGTTCTGCTGGCGCAGTTCGTGATGGTCGGCTATCAATTGCGGAGCCAAACCGACATCCCACTAGTGCGCTATGGAACCGTCCTCGTCATCGATCCGATTCACCGCGCGATGAACTCCGTCTCCGATTCCATCCGCTCCGTTTGGTTGGGCTACATCAACCTGCGCGGAGCCCGTGAGCAGAGCGCCAATCTCAGCCAGCAGGTAGATCAGCTCAAACTGGAAAATCAGCAGCTGCAATTCGCCGCCGACGAAGCGAAGCGCCTGCGGGCGCTAATGGATTTGAAAGCGGTGATTCCCAGTGAAACCGTCGTGGCGCGCGTGCTGGGCGGTAGTGCGGGCGAAACAGCACGGTTGCTAATGATTGATAAAGGCGCCAGACAGGGACTGCGGCAAGATGCACCCGTCATGGTTCCTGATGGAGTAGTCGGCAAAGTTCTCGCAGTCTTCCCAGATTCAGCTCAGGTGATACTGCTCTCCGACCCCTTCAGCGGCGCGGGCGTACTGCTCGAACAGAACCGCATGCACGGCATTCTGAAGGGACGCAACGAAGAGCTCATGCAACTTGACTTCATTCCCAACGGCGAGCGAATCACTCTCGGACAAAGAGTGTTCACCTCCGGCGAGGACAAGATATATCCCCGAGGTCTGGCCGTTGGCGTAGTCGAACGCGCCAGCCCCGGACCCAGGTTCCAAGACATCCGCGTGCGTTCGCTGGCTCAACTGCAAAGCTTGGAAGAAGTGATCGTTATCGTGGGCACGAGCTTTGATCTCCCCTTGCCAGAGCCCGCGCCACTCGTCTCAGAACCGCTGGAAGCATCTTCTGCGAAATCCGCTCCACTGTCGTCATCGGCACCGCCAATACCGCAAACATCCATCCGGGGACCCCAAATTCAATCGCTCCCCGCAGCCACTGGACAAGCGCCAGCAGCACCTGCGGCGGTGGTAGACGCACTACAGCCCCTCACCCCGGCTATGCCCAATACCGCTCAACCAACTACACAACCGGCCAAGCCCGCAAGCAACCCTATCCCCGCACGGTAGTCCGCAGAATATTTGGGATGTCAGATGTGCTTGCGGCGGAACAAAGTGTGGGATAGTATAACGACGATCATAGATTGGCAGGGAGAATAGCGGCCATTTTTCGCGGCTGGGTACAAGAATTTCAGGAGGTATGACTCATGCGTAAATCGATTTGGAAAAATTTGATCTGTGCAACAGGCGTGCTCGCGTTGGTAATGGCATTGCGGCCAACCACCTCGGCGGCACCGGTCAGCGAGGTTAAGGGTTGCGACCAGTTTTTAGTGCCGAAGAAAAATGACATCAACGGAAAGCCAGTCGGCCAGGAAGTCTGTCGCATGACGGAGATTGAGTTTGAATATCAGGGCAGAAAGTACATGCGGCTGGACGTGGGCGTAACCGGCACGCTGGAGGGCTACGCGCTGAAAGACGACAAGGCGCGCTACTCGAACTACTTCAACGTCTATCCCGAGTTTGTTTACCAGCAGGGCGGCGAGGAAGATAAGCCCGTGGTCCACGGCATCGGACGCTACAGCATGGAGCAGGGCAGCAGCATGACGGTGGTCTATCCCGTCAACAAGGCCGATTGGAACGGCAAGCTGTTTGTCAACGCGCATGGCGCGGGCCGCAGCTTCGCGCGCGGCAACGCTAAGTTCTGGTACGAGGAGTTGACGGAGACCGATCCCATCGCCGGCATCAGCAAGTACGAGAAGTTGATGATCGACAAGGGATACATCATGGCCAAGACCCGCCGTTCGACGCTAATGCAAGGCGGCGACTTGAACGTAACGCTTGATGACGGCACCGTGCTCAAGAATCGCAATGTCACAGAGCAGCCGCCGCTGATCATGCAGTTCGCCAAGCTTGCGGCGAATCTCGCGCAGCCGCATCTGGGCGCGCTGCCGAGCAAAACTTATTGGTACGGCCACTCGGGTGGCGCGCGTCCGGGCCGCATGGTCAGCTACAAGGCCGGGATCAACGTGGACACCGACGGCACGCCGATCATCGACGGCGTGATCGTGGACGACGCCGGCTCCGGGCTGTGGCTGCCGGTGGCCATGAAGGATGGCAAGGATGTCATCTTCACCACCGACGAGGACAAGAAGCGCATGGTTCCCACCATCGAGATCGGCCACCTGCTCTATGTGAACGAGACGCCCGACGATCCGCCGGTGTTTCGCGGCTCCAATAATTTCCTGCACAACAAGCGGCAGAACGCCAAAATACTCCGCGACAAGGGCATGTGGAACAAGTTCCGCTATTACGAGATTGATGGCATCAGCCACGGCGGCGGCGAGAATCTGCCCGACGGCAAGCGCGGCGACATCAGCATCATCGACATGTCCCGACTGATGGACGGGTTCATCGACCACTTGGATGCTTGGGTGGATAAAGGCGTCGCGCCTCCGCCCACGCGCTCGGATTGGCGCGAGCTCGGCGACATCGACAAAGACAATATCGTGGAGAACCCCGCCATCGACATGCCCGAAGTGGGCTGCGGCCTGGGCGTTTACCACATCTTCCCGGTCAGCAGCGGCGCCTCGGGGCAAGGCACCACGGGCTTCGCGGGGTTCACCGGCACCGGACTCGAACCGATCGACGGGCGCGGCGAATTTCGTGATGACCCTGACATCGTCAATGTGGCGCAGGGATTTGTGGACATGAATGGCAATGGTTATCGCGACTACGTGGAAACCGTTACCGAAGCTTGGCAGCGGACCGGAATGCTGAAGCCGAATGAGACTTTCAACCGCGAAAGATTCCTGCAATGCGTGGAAAAAGTAATCACTAAGCTGGAAGTCGACAAATTCTTCACAAAGAAGACAGTCGACTTCTACAAGCAGCAGGCCCGCACGATGCCGCTTCCAGCGAAATGAGCCAACCCAAAACGAATCAATATCAGCTCCCCGATGGCAACGTACATTTGCCGTCGGGGAGTTTTTTTATTCGCTGAGCAGCAAGGATTGATTCCCGGCCATCGTCCATTGATCGAGCATTCTAAGCGCAATCTCGCATAAGTGCTGATGCCGTTCCTGGCGGCTGGGTTTGCCCTTGCGCTCCGCAAAAGCGGTGGCGCAGAGCGGCGGCAGCAGGTCAAATGCGATATTGGCAGGCTGATAATTCTTGGGGTCGGCATGCGTCATGTAATGACAAAGCGAACCAAGCGCAGTCGCGCGGGGAAGCGGAACCGACTCGACGCCAGCAACCATCTCGGCCGCAAATCGGCCGGCCAGCATCCCGGTAGCAATCGATTCGACGTAACCTTCCACGCCGCAGATTTGTCCGGCGAAGAAGATGCGCGGATGATTGCGGAGTTGCAGAGTGGCGCTGAGCAGCGCCGGAGCGTTCACATAAGTGTTCCTGTGAATCTGCCCGTAGCGAAGCACCTCCGCCTGCTCCAAGCCGGGGATCATCTGTAGGATGCGCTTCTGTTCGCCAAACTTGAGATGGTTCTGAAATCCAACCAAATTGTAGCTGTCCGCCCGCTGATTTTCTTTCCTGAGTTGCACTACGGCATACGGGCGCCTGCCCGTTCGCGGATCGGTCAGCCCTACCGGCTTCATCGGACCAAAGCGCAGAGTATCGCGCCCGCGCCGCGCCAACTCTTCCAGAGGAAGACAGGCCTCGAAATACTTCACATCCTCAAACTCGTGACGCACCACCGAATCGGCCGCCATAAGCGCATCATGGAATTTCTGATACTCCTCGCGCGACATCGGGCAATTCAGATAATCCCCATCGGACTCCGGCATCGATTGCACTGGATCAGGCGACGCGCTATTCGCGCTCTCCGCAGAAATGGGGAGACTTACATCGTAGCGTGATGCGGAAAATATGATGCTGCGATCCAGTGTCGCGGCATCTACGATCGGGCTAATCGCGTCATAGAAAAACAGCCTATCGCTGCCGGTCAGGTCTTGAATCGATGCAGCCAGCACATCGCTGGTAAGTGGGCCGGAAGCGATGATCACAATTCCCGTGGCGGGGATTTCCAGCACTTCCTTGCACTTTAGATTGACCAACGGCTCTTGTGCCACTGTGGCAGTAACTTGCGCAGCAAAGAGATCTCGATCGACAGCCAACGCATGCCCAGCTGGAACCGCGCAGCGCCGTGCAATCTCCAGCAACGGAGACCCGATACGCCGCATCTCCTCCTTAAGGAGCCATGGCGCGGAAAATTCGCGATCGCTCTTGAGCGAATTGCTGCAAACCAGTTCGGCAAGATTGCCGGTCTGGTGAGCGGGAGTCTTGCGCGTCGGGCGCATCTCATAAAGATCGACGGCGATCCCCCTGCGTGCGAGTTGCAATGCCGCCTCCGCGCCCGCGAGTCCACCGCCAATAACAGTAATTTTTTCTTTACCCATGCTCTCGATTGTAGCAAACCCCTCACGGCGCATCCTGGAAAGACTAAATTGGTTTGCAGATTTTGACGAGAATGATTAACCGGCGAGTTTGTTACCAGCCGACTTGCTTGGCAACGTAGTCGTAAAGGGGCTTGGCGGTGCAGACTTCATAGTAATAGCGGTCGGTATAGTCGATGATGCGCAAATCCTTGGGGCTGAGTTGGGGGACTCGGCCACGCCGGACGATCAGTCTTTGCAAGCCAGTCGCCCCAACCGACAAGGTTCCGCAATGCAACTCGACATCCTCCGGCTCGCCAATTAACGGTAGTCTCAAGTCAAGTCGGTTTAGAGTGAGCTCACGAGTAAGCTTTTCGAAAGCGGCCTCATTGATTTCTATTCCCTGGACATTGTAATGCACGCGAAACTCTTCCGCTGCTTCTCGCGAATCCGCTTCCGGCAACAATTGCATGACGAAGACATTGAAGAATCGGCTGCGCTGCGCCAGTAGTTGGCGCGCTAGCTTGCCGCAACCAGACAGACGATCAGATTCATTCAAGGCCTTGGAAATCATGATGGGGCGGTCGCCGTCCATCAGATACATCGGAGGCGAAGGCTGATAGCAAATACCGATGCCCAACTCTAGCAACGGCAGGTCGCGCTGCGCCGCTCGATCGTTAACGCTTCGGATTCCCTCAATAATGTCCCGCGCCAAGCTGCAGGTCCGAGCGACGGAATTGGCACCGCGAGGTTCGCCTTCGTTTTCCATGATGGCTAGAATCAGGGCATCTCCTTCCAGAAATACCTGCACCGCGCCATACCTGCCGTGGAGCTTACGAACTGGCTCAAAGAAATTGAGACTAAAGTAGGAGGCGGGGTTTAGTCCTCTCGCCAGCAGCTCTGCTGTTATGGATGTTGAATCACGGACATCCGCTTTTAGTATTGAATGGCTGACAACTTTTTCCTCTCTCGGCTTTTCCTCATCAGGTAGCAGGAAAAGATAGAGCGTGTCATTGATCTCGGAGAGTTCCTTTTGCTTGATATCGGTCGGTAGATGCACCCGATCCATCAGGTTTTGGGCTAATTTCAAATTTCTTAAATCGTGCGCGAATTGGAAGAAGTCTCGTACAAATCGAATCAATGTGGCACGGATATCACGGGCACTGGCGTCGCGCAACCTCCTAGCGCCATCTTCAATCATTTCCGTTGCACCAGAGGGAAGGCGATACTCCTGAATCAAATGAAGGATTTTCTTGCGTTCGCCGGCTTCGACTACTGCAGTCTTCAATTGTTGCGGGTTCAGTGGGGGGCAGAAATGGCGGTAGATTCGGGCCGTTTCATAGGCACCCAGCACGTAGGGAAGCACCCCCCCTTTGGCGAGTGACTCATAGAGGTATTCCACCGCTGCACGCTGACTTTCAGCGCGGATTTGCAACAATATCGATTCCGATGTTGCTCGTGAGGATTTCCCATCATCACCAAGATTTTTTTCAGATTGCAGGTAATCCACCAGGAGAGCTGTGTTCTCTGGAGCTTCAATGATCTGGTCTATGCGATTGCTAAATTCCGAGAAGAGCACCTGCAGCATTTTTTGCTCTCTGGTAAGTTGCTCTTCCGCTTGAGCGATTCTAAGCCTGATATCGGCGGCCTCGGGCATCGGAGTGGACCTGGAGGCCAACGGAAAAAACCTGCGCGTCTGGGTTACCTCTTCGCGCTGAGCTTTCAAAGATTCCATCGACAACTTGATTTCATCGCAGATCACACGCTGCTGACGAAGCTTGACTGCCGTTTCGGATTCACGATCAGCCCATTCAATAAAATTGCGCACCAACTGTTCGACAATTTCATATCGATCCGTATCGCGCTGGAATTTTCCCAACATGACGTAGCGGTCTAGGTTCAGGTAGTCGTCACGACCATCCTCTGTAAAAATTAAAGGATTGGAGAAGATTGATTGTGTCGCTGTCGCGGCGGGCCCGAAATAGGATTCGCGCGTCCTGCGCACGGTCCCCTTCCTGACTTCTTCCATCATTTCTGCCAAATCATCGCTTACTCGGCGCAAGATGATGCGCTTATTCTTTTGAAAATCGCTGAACTTTTCTTGCAACTGGTACAGGAGTTCCTGGCGTGGGTGCCGCGGGTTTTCGAAATCTCTGATTTTTTCGCGGCATTGCAAGACCACAGTGCCAAATTGAGATTGCATTTCGCTGGCGAGGAACTTGAGTATCGCCGCCTGGGCCAGCAGTTCGAGTTGCGGATTTTTCACCGCATTCGCATGGTCAAGCATGTTCAGCAACAGGGACTGAAGCAGTTGCTTGAACTCTTTCCGATCAAGGCCAGCATTGGACTGGGATAGCCCGGTCAAAAGCGCCCCAACCTCTGAGTGTCTAACGATCAATTGAAAAATCAGGGTGCGACAACATTCCAGAAATTTTGGACTCAGACTGACATCATGGCGGACATTGTCAATGCCAGGAACGAGCAGGCTGGTATCGACAACGGGAGCATAAAAGTGGAGTGAGCGCGAGTCCTTGTTCTGGTCGGAGGCCGGTTTGGAGAATATGCTGTTCATACGTCGTTCAGTAGCTCAGGAGTTTTCCGACCCAAACCTCTTTCCTCTGTCGCATCTTCGCGCTCGCCGATTCCGGTTTGCGGAAAACCCTGCGATTAAAGCAATTTTCACCGTGGGCAACCCTACCCACCACTGGGATGGATCAGCGAATAGGCAGAGGTGAGCCTAAATTCCGATAAAAAGCAATACTCCGTCGGCCATCGCCTCGCGCCGACTAGTATGGCGCACGACTACATGCCTAGCCTCGAAATATTGTATATCGGCACCGGTTCGCATCATTATAGCTCTTGGGGTAATCTCCAGCATCTCCGGTCGCACACATTGAACGCCGGTGCTAACTTGGATAACATGAAGAGGATAGCATCAAGGCACTTATGGGCCTGTAGCTCAGGTGGATAGAGCAGCGGTTTCCTAAACCGGAGGTCGGCAGTTCGAATCTGCCCAGGCCCACCATTGTATTTTGTAAGTTCTCCCTTTGATCTTTCTTCCCTTTTCGGGGAGAGCAGTGGATGTCAGGATTGTGCTGCATGTTAGAGGAACTTTAATTTTTTCAAGTAGATAGGAGATATCATGAGTTCTCAACCAACAATGAAAAAAGTTGCGCCGCGACTGGCGCAGCTTACATCAGATATTCTGTACGGGGAAATTTGGGAACGGAAAGAGATGTCCAAACGGGACCGCAGCCTCATTACCGTGGCGGTTCTAATGGCCACCTACCGCACTGACCAACTTCGCCTGCATATTGGGCTGGCCTTGGACAATGGCGTTACGCAGGAGGAGATCGGAGAATTAATTACTCACACAGCCTTTTATGCTGGATGGCCCACGGCTGCAAACGCAGTGATGGTCGCTCAATCGGTGTTCGATTCGCGAAAAGCTTAAGGTTTATTCGATGGGATCTCTGGTTGCTCCTCTCACGAAGTTGAGCATACTGGAAGAGCCCGCTAATCGACTTTTAACTGCTCCTCTAAATCGATGCTTAACTGTTCCCACTCGCCCATAAGTTCAGAAAGGCGAACGCGGTTCGATTCCAATCCCTTGGTGAGGCGGATGGTTTCCTCCGCGCTTTTGAACTGAGCGAGAGCGGACTCAGAGTCTGCAATCTCCGCCTCGCATCGGATTATTTCCTCTTCTATCTCCGAATGCCGGTTGCGCATTTCCTTGACGAGAATCGGATTCAGACGTTTTGGGCGCGTCCTTGGGCTCTTGGAAGTAGCCTCTGTCGTCTCCTTCTTTATGCTTCTGGATGGGTCCGCAGCGACCGGGTGTGATTCTGCCTGCCCCATCGCCACACCGCTGCTGACGCTGCCACCCTGTTTCTGGCGGAGATAGTTTTCGTAGTTCCCATCATATTCGGTCAAGTTTCCGTTCTCGATCTCGAATATTCGAGTTGCCAGATGATCGATAAAATACCGGTCGTGCGAAACGAAAACAATGGTACCGCTGAATCTCTGCAAGGCATCTAACAGCACATCCTTAGCGCGCAGATCCAAATGATTGGTGGGCTCATCGAGCAATAAGAAGTTCGGGGGTTGAAGCAACATTCGGGCCAGGGCGAAGCGGTTACGTTCGCCGCCGGACAGCACTCCGATGGGTTTGAATACATCGTCTCCAGTGAACAGAAAACAACCGAGCAGCGTGCGCAGTTTAGTCTGAGTGCTCAGATCGATGGGCGCGACGCTCGACAAATCATCGATCAGCCGCGCCTGCGGGTTCAGCATCTTGTACTGGTCCTGCGCGAAATACTCCACCTCCACGTTGTGTCCCAGTTTGCATTCACCCGCCGAGGGAAGCTCCGTTCCGGCCAGCAACTTGATCAATGTTGACTTGCCCGCTCCGTTGGTTCCCACCAAACCGATGCGCTCGCCGCGGCGGATCATGAAATTCACGCCGCTGAAAACCTGCTTGTCGTCATAGCGTTTGGCGATATCGACAAATTCGGTGACCACGCGCCCGCTGGCCGGCGGTTGGGGAAAGCTGAAGTGAATGGTCTGCTCGTCAGGCGGAATCTCGATGCGCTCGATCTTTTCGAGCTCCTTTATGCGACTCTGCACCTGACGCGCTTTACTCGCCTGGTAACGGAAACGATTGATGAAAATCTCCAAGTGATCGATGCGCTCACGCTGTTGGCGGTATTCGGCCAGAAGCTGTTCTCGCCGCGCGGACTTCCGTTCCAGATACTGCTCATAATTGCCGGGGTAAAAGTGCCCCTGGCGATTCCAAAGTTCCAGGATTCTATTCACAGAAGCGTCGAGGAAATAGCGGTCATGCGAGACCAGCACGACGGAGTAGGGATAATCGTGCAGGAACGACTCCAGCCAGTTGCGCGCCTCCAGGTCCAGGTGATTGGTGGGCTCGTCGAGCAGCAGCAGCTGCGGCTTGAGCAGCAGGCACTTGGCCAGCGCAAGGCGCATCTGCCATCCCCCGGAGAGTTCCTGCGTATCGCGGGAAAACTCGGCGGGGCGGAATCCCAAACCATCCAAAACCAGTTTTGTCTGCGTCTCCAGTTGATAGCCGTCGCCGGCGTTAAAGATAATTTCTAGCTTGTGATATCGCTCAGCGGCGCGGCGAAACTCCTCTCCCTCGGGATCGATCTCGCCCATGCGGAGAGTCAACACCTCCATCTCTCGCTCGGCATCATGCAGGTCGCCAAACACGGACAGTGCCTCGTCCAGAACGCTGCGGCCAGAGGCGCTGAGACCATCCTGCGGCAGATAGCCTGTAGTGAGGTTGCGGATGGAGCTAAGCGTGCCCTCGTCGAGATGCTCGATTCCGGCGAGAATTTTAAGCAGCGTGGACTTGCCCGTGCCATTGCCGCCGACCAGACCGACGCGATCTTGCGGCGTGAGCAACCAGGTGAAATCCTCAAACAGTAATCGAGAGCCGAATCGTTTGGAAGCGGCGGAAAGTTGTATCATGTCGCGGTAACTTCAGTTCGATATCATTCATTGCGGAAAGCCAGACCGGTTAAGTCCCGGAATCGCTGGTCATCCTCTATCTAATATATCAGTCCTCTATCATCACTGGGCCGCCTCGTTCTGAATGTCCCGTTAACGTCAAGCAGGATGCCGCGTGGTAAAATATTTCAAGCGGGCCTGCCGCAAATCGTAGTGCAAGGAAAACCAACAGATAAAAAGGATAAAGCCATGAATTTTTACGGTGCAAAGGAACTGGCGGCGAGTTTTCGAACCGTTCGCAACAATACCATTACCATCGCGGAGGAGATTCCTGCGGAAGCTTACACAAAGCCACTGGCTCCGGGACTACGAACCGTCGCGCAACTGCTGACGCACATCGCCGTGTCCTACCGCCTGCAGCATCAGGTCCACGCCGTCCAGCCGATCAACACGCTGGAAGGTTTCGATTTTCCGGGATTCTTCGGCGGCATGATGGCCGAAGAGCAGAAGTCGCGCGACAAAGCACAGTTGATTCAACTGTTGCAGGAGAACGGCGAACTCTTCGCAAAGTGGCTAGAGAGCCTCTCCGACAACTTCCTGGGCGAGATGGTGGCGATGCCCGCGGGAATGACTCCCGCCGCGAAGAGCCGCTTCGAGATGCTGCTCTCCGTGAAGGAACATGAGATGCATCATCGCGGCCAGTTAATGATGTTCGAGCGCACGCTGGGACAGGTGCCGCACCTGACGCGCCAGTTCATCGCTCACATGGAAGCGGCGCAGAAAAAGTAAGTCATTGGGTGGGGCCGCTGCCCGCAGAACCGGAAGCACGCGAGGCGAAATCCGTGATACTGCGGTCGCTTCGCGTCCGCTTCCTCAAATGGAGACCTCATGATCGACTGGCTTAAAGATATTTTTCACGCCGTTACGAACGTGCAGGGAATCGTTACGAGCGGCGGCACCATAATGGTTTGCGCGATTGTCTTCATTGAGACAGGGCTATTTGTAGGATTTTTTCTTCCGGGCGATTCTCTGCTAGTAACGGCCGGAGTATTCGCGGCTACGGGACACCTGAATCTGGGAGCCTTGTTGTTTTTCGGGTCTATCTGCGCGATTCTCGGTGACCAACTGGGCTACCTGATTGGGCATCGCACGGGCAAGGCTCTCTACAATCGTCCCGACTCCCGATTTTTCAAGCGCCGACATCTCGACCGGACCCGGGAGTTCTACGAGCAGTACGGCCCCAAGACCATCGTGCTGGCGCGCTTCGTGCCCATCGTCCGCACCTTTGCGCCAGCGGTGGCCGGCGCGGCGGGCATGAACTACCGGCGCTTCGTTTCCTATAATATTTTTGGTGGCTTGCTCTGGGTGGTGGGGATGACGCTGCTGGGCTATTTCCTGGGCGCGATGATTCCCAATATCGACCGCAATATCCACTACGTCATTGTCGTGGTAATCGTACTCTCGATACTTCCCGCCGTAATTGAAATCTGGCGCGAGCGCCGCAAAGCAGCAGCTCACGCGGTCGCGCCGCTGGCACCGGGAGAAAAACCGTAGTCGCGGGAAGATGCGCCAAAAAAATGCTCTGCCTGTGGCAGCCGCCACAGGCAGAGCATTTCGTTCGTTCAAGGACAACTCTGCGCCTTAATGCTTGTGCAGGTCGGCGGGAGCGGGAGGAGCGACCCCAACTTCCTTGTTCTTGCGTTGGTTCTCGGCGCGCTCCATGTCCGCATTCGCGGTGGACGGCGGCACTCCGCCATTCATACGCAGGTAAACGACAAAGTTGCCGTAGTGGCCCATCTGGTCTTCAAAGGCCACCATGACTGCTTCAAATCGGGTTTGGCGCTCGCTGCGCATACCAACCACCATATCCGTAGCGTTAGTCGCGTTGATTGTCCCTACAGTTTGCTCGGACCAAGTGTACATCTCGTCCAAACCACGCAGAATCTCCTCGCGGGTTTTGATGTGCTCATACTTTGCCGCGAGTTTCTCGGATTCCTCGCGCGACATTCCCGCAGACCAGCCGACGTGCGAGAAGCCATCCTGAATGAGATGCACAGCCATCTCGCGGAAACTGCGGACTTCCTTCACTGGCCGAAAATCATACTTATCCTCGGGCATGGCGGCAATGATATTGGTGAGCATCCGCCGCGTACGCGCCATATGCAGGCGCAGCATCCCACCCACATCGAGCCCCTCCGCAGCCGCCGGTTGCACGCTGGCCGCGGCCAGCACTAAAATCATGAAGATAAATTTTGCCTTGAGTACCATATTTGCCTTCCTCCTGTATTCTTTGGAAACTACTTCACCGCGACCCTCCAACGGTTCAAATCCTCAGCCGGCCCCCGTAAGT
This sequence comes from Candidatus Sulfopaludibacter sp. SbA3, assembly GCA_945865705.1. GTDB lineage: Bacteria > Acidobacteriota > Terriglobia > 2-12-FULL-54-10 > 2-12-FULL-54-10 > SHUM01. The sequence goes on along the minus strand of CAMBEY010000007.1, from coordinate 1,120 downwards.
CAGGCCAGCTTGCCCTGATTATACCTAATATTCGCCGTTACGGCTTAAAACTATCGAGCGCCACGGGATTCGACAATTCGCCTACCTTTTCGATCTCCACAATCACTGTTTCGCCGGGCTTCAGCCAACGTTGCGGCGTGCGCGCCATGCCCACTCCGTCTGGCGTGCCCGTGGCAATCACAGTGCCCGGTTCGAGCGCCATCGAAATCCCCGCACAACGCTCATTGGAAATCGGCCATTCAATCTTTGGTCCGCCGCAACCGCAATCCGTCCAAACTGAATTTGCCGGGGCCAGAAGATGCAATTACCAGAAAAATGAAACAATACAGCATGGCGAACTCTCCACCGTTCTTTATCGGCCAGAACCCTCCCGGAAGGTGAGAGCGGAAATAGGCGATGGCCATCTGTCCGGCCATCAAAAATGCCGCGGGTCGCGTGAACAATCCAAGAAGAATCAGAAGGCCAAAGATCGTCTCGTTGACTCCCGCGAACCATAGCAGTTGGGGAAACTCCCTTATCTTACCGTCAAATAATCCGAACTTCTGTAAACCGTGCTGAACAAATCCGAAGGCGGCGAAGATGCGCAACAGCCCAATCGCGTAGGGCTGAAATCTACTGAACTTACTCGATAACATACTTGTTCCTCTCAATCTATGTACGCCCCCCTCGGACTTGTACGCAAAGCCGTATGATCAAGCTTCGTCGGTCGGGATCAATCGCAAATATTTCTTTAATTCTGATCGCCCGGTTAGGATTGGCATGGTTGCAGGCAACTGGTCCAAGAGGTAACACATTATGATAACTCGAATGATCATCGTCACCACATCGGCTGAACGCAGCGCCGAGGCTCAGGCACTGTGGAAGAAGGACTGCGCTCCCATCATGATCCAGCAGCCCGGCTGCCTAAGCGAACAGTTCCTGCACAGCCGCGACCTGCCCGGTGAATTCATCTCCTTGCAAACTTGGGAAGATCAGAAATCGATTGACGCTTACCGCCCCGGCCCGGCGCACCAGGAGATTCTCCGCCACACCGAAGCCTGATGAGGAATTCCAAAGTTGTAGTGAAGGATTATAACGTGGTGGGATAAATCCAACTCCAGAACGGTGTGCTGCATCACTT
>CAMBEY010000006.1 GCA_945865705.1 Candidatus Sulfopaludibacter sp. SbA3 | reverse complement strand
CTCTAGGAAATTAAACGCGGGATTGGACATTCACGACGAATATCGGTAGAGGCATGGATAGCTGCAGGTTGCTACGCGGTCCACACTGATTTATGCTGTATTCCCACGTGATTATGCAGAAACAGACGACATCCATCTGCCCGCTATGCGACGGTACCGGCTGGCGCCCCGTAGACCGCGACGGACTGCGCGCGGTGGAGGCCTGCTCCTGCCGCACTCAGCCACGCAGCGCCGCGTGGTGGATGGAGCAGGCGCAGATTCCACCACGCTTCCGCGATTGCAACTTCGAGGATTTCCAGCCGATGGGCAACTCTTCGCTGGAGATGGCCAAAATGAAGGCCCAGAGTTTCGCTCAGCAGTATCCGCTCGTCGAGAAGGGACTGCTGCTGCTCGGCAATCCGGGCGTCGGCAAAACTCATCTTATGGTGGCGACCCTGCGAGAATTGATGCTTACCAAAAACCTCAATTGTTTGTTCTGCTCATTCCCGGACATGCTGGAGAAGCTGCAGGAAAGCTATGACCCCATCTCGCAGTTGAGCAAGGCGGAGATTCTCGATCCCATCCTGCATACCGACGTGGTGGCTATCGACGACCTCGGCGCACGGCGCATCTCGGACTGGGTGGAGGACACGGTTACCTACATCCTGAATTTCCGTTACAACCAGAAGAAGGCCACGCTGCTCACCACAAATCTACCCGAGAGCTCGGCTGAGTCGGCTTACGCGGGGTCTGGTCGCAGCCCTTCCGGCAAATATCGGGTTGCCGACACGCTGCAGGAGCGCATCGGCATCCGCGTCTACTCGCGCCTGTTCGAGATGTGCGAACGGGTGACGATTCAAGCCAGCGACTTCCGCCAGGACGTGCAGCAACACGCCCGCCGCTTCGTCTAGCCAGATCAATAGTGACACGCGCGTAAGCGATTGGGGGTGCGTTTTATGCGTACGAGCATCGAGCGTTCAAACGCACCCCGCTCCCTGACGGTCGCGGCACTGTTAACGCACAGCGTCGTAGCGGAAGCAGTCGGTGGTATGGTCGTTGACCATGCCAGTGGCCTGCATGAAGGCATAGCAGATGGTCGAGCCGACGAATCGAAAGCCGCGCTTCATCAGCGCTTTGCTCATGGCATCGGACTCGGGTGAGGTGGCGGGAACTTGCTTGAGCGCAGCAAAGCTGTGCTGAATCGGCTGACCGCCCACGAACTTCCAGAGGTAATCGCTAAACGATCCGGTCTCGTCCAGCACGCGCAAAAATGCTTGTGCATTCGAGATGGTGGCCGAAATCTTCAGCCGGTTGCGAATGATGCCGGGATTGCCCATCAGTCGCGCGGCGTCCATAGAGCCGTACTGGGCGATGCGTTTGGGATTGAAGCTGTGGAATGCGCGGCGATATTCCTCGCGCTTATTCAGCACGGTCTGCCAGGAGAGTCCCGCCTGCGCGCCCTCCAGAATCAGGAACTCAAACAATAGCAGATCATCGTGGACCGGCACGCCCCACTCGCGGTCGTGATACTCGATCATCAGCGTATTGCCGGACAGCGCGGCCCAGGCGCAGCGCGTGTGCCCCGTGGGTTTGATATCTCGTTCGGATGAATCTCCCGCCAAGGTGCACCTCCGCGCCGGTGAGGATATTGATTTGGTTGATGGCCTTAAGGCGGATAGAAAGTTGATTACCAAACCGCGCGGGAAAAGTGCTTGTGAATGTTTTCGTCCACGGTGATTAGCTGCGCGGCCCCCGCCTTGGCATTGGCCACGATCAGCCGGTCAAACGGATCGCGGCTCCATGCTTCCTTTACCGCGTACTCCACGATGGTACGAAAGGGAATATCGCAGACTTTTAACCCCAGGTCCCGTTCCAGATCAGAGACTACGGTTGCGGCTGACGGTCGTAGCCTGCCGATCTCATGCAACAGTTCCAGCTCCAAAATCACGACGGCCGACACCAAGAGGTCCTGCTTTTCGACTGCGCGGCGCGCGGAGGAGCCGAGTTTACCGGCATCCCCAAAATACAGGTGGACCAAAACATGAGTGTCGAGATAGATCACTTCAACTCCGTCCACTCTTTCGACCAATCCATACCGGCGATCTCATCCGGATCCCCAATGTAGCAGTCGGGATGCTTTTTCAACCGCGCCAGTTTGGACTCGAAATTGTCGGCGACCAGCTTCACCACGGTGCCCTTGCGCAGAACTTCGACGGGCGTCCCCTTCTCAGCCACCTGATCGAGAATCCGGTAAATATTATTTCGCAATTTAGTTGCCGTGATGCGCATGGAACGCCTCCTGCCACCCCACCCTATACCGCATGAGCATAGCATGCGTACGTGTCGGTTTCCAACACGTACGCCTTTGAAAAATCGCCGGCCTGTTGGCAGGGAATACAGAAAAAATGGCGGAGAGGGAGGGATTCGAACCCTCGGTACAGAGATTATCCGTACGACGGTTTAGCAAACCGTTGCTTTCGGCCACTCAGCCACCTCTCCGGGGGCGTCAGACGCTCGCGCAAAGCAAGCGGCTGCGTGTCTTCAAGTATTCTATCAGAACCGCACTCGCCCCGCCACCCGGACGTGGTTGAACGGGAAGATTCTTCCTGCCCGATCTATATATCTCGCCATGTTGCGCAATTGCCTGCGGTGATGCGAGTTATGATATGGTTGCGTCGTCGCAGAGGCGCGCCGCTCGTCAGGCAGCGCCGGGAGGAATAATGAATACTTCAACTATATCCAATAAGTTGTTGGCGTTTCTGATAACAGTTTTGGTGTATTCCAGCATCGCTCACGGTGCGACGACGTTCAATTTGCAGACCGCCACTCTGGCTGATATCCAGGCGGCGATGGAGAACGGCGCGCTGACCTCGGAGAAACTCACCCAACTTTATCTCAACCGCATCGCGGCATACGACAAGAAGGGTCCAAAGATCAATGCGATGATCACCGTGAATCCAAAGGCGCTCGAAGAGGCACGTACGCTCGATGTCGAGCGCAAAACCAAAGGTCCGCGCTCGCAACTGCATGGCGTTCCGATCGTCTTCAAGGATTTGATTGATGTCGCGGGCCTGCCCACCACGGCTGGGTTTGCTCCCTTTGGCGCGCCGGTACCGCTGCGTGATTCCACCATCGTGGCGCGTCTGCGGGCGGCGGGCGCTGTGATGCTGGGCAAGGCCAACACGGCGAACTGGTTTGGCCGCGATGACTCGACTCATCCCACCGGTGGTCCGCCGCTGAATCCTTACAACGTGCTGCACTCTCCCGGTGCCACCAGTAACGGTCCCGGCGCGGCGCTGGCGACTTACTTCGCCGCGCTCGCGGTGGGTACGGACACCAGCGCTTCTGTGCAACATCCCGCCGCCAACTGTAGCGTTGTTGGCTTTGTGGGCACCCAAGGGATGGTGAGCCGCGCCGGAATCATTCCGCGCGGCGCCACGCAAGACCGCGCCGGCCCCATGGCTCGCAGCGTTTACGATGTTGCAGCGATGTTCTCCGCGATGGCTGGCTGGGACGCCGAAGACCTGATCACATTTCGCTCCATGGGGCACTACCCCGCGTCAGACTGGTCCAAGCAACTTTCGCCCGATGACATCAAGGGCAAGCGCATCGGCGTGCTCCGCGAGATGATCTACGACGGACCCGATCATGCCGAAGGCCGCGCCATTTTCCAGCGGGCTCTCGATGACATGCGCAAGGCCGGAGCCTACGTGATCGATCCCATCCTGACCGGGATTGACTTGAAGCTGGAGACGCTCGGCGACATCAACCGCACCGCGGAATACGAGAAGACCCCATTCACGGACCTTTACCTGCAACGCTTGGGCACCGCGGCCAAATTCAAAAGCGTGAAAGAAATGATCGAGAAGGTGGGGGCTGAGAAATTTTCCCGCGGCATGGTGGAGGGTCTGAAGCTGCCGCCACCCGATAAAAGTGCCGATTACCTGGCGCGCTATCGCGCGCGAGAGATGTTCATCCAGTTGATTAACGACACCATGGACAAGTTCGCGCTCGATGCTCTTGCTCTGCCCTATCGGACTTATCCGCCGGAAAGAATCGACGGACCGCGACCGGAAGAATCGACCAACAATCTGACGTCGCACACCGGGCTGCCGTCGGTCATCGTCCCCGGCGGATACACCAAAGAGAATCTTCCCATCGGCATCCAGATTTTCGGAAGGCACAACACCGACCTGACGGTTCTGAAGATCGCTTACGGCTACGAGCAGTTCAGCAAGCGACGCGAGGCGCCGGCGCTGACGCCGCCCCTGCCCGGCGAAAAGTTTGAATATTAGCGGACGATTCGAACGGAAGGACTGGAGTCAGCCCTAATCGGCCAACTCCAGTTCAATTCGCTTGGCGGCAGCGTCGAGCTTGACGATGCGGAAGCTGCGGATTTGCCCCGCGGTGGCGGCCTCCGGTTGAGCGGCAGCGACGCCACTGCCAACCTTCCAGCGGGCGTTCAGCATGGACGTCAAGGAGGACAGGTCCACAACGACCGGTGCCGGAGCCTCCGGTTTTTGCGCCGGAGCTGTATCCATCCGGTAAACGCCCTGGACGCCTTCGCCCAATTCCACGCGCGCCTCGGACCCGCTGGTCTTCTTCATGCGACCGGTGACCACGTCGCCTTCCTTGTGCTCGGCGATGTATTCATCCATGCCACTGGGGACGAGCTGCTTCATGCTCAGACGCATGGACCGCTTGATGGTGTCCACTTCCAGCACCTGCGCCTTGATGACCTGCCCCACATGCAATACATCGCGGGGATGGTCTAGCCGTTTCTCCGCGCTGATCTCGCTGATGTGGATCATGCCTTCCACGCCCTCGGCCACCTGCACGAATGCTCCAAAATTGGTCAGACTCATCACCGGGCCTGCGACCTCTGAGCCTGCGGAGAAGCGCTCTGCCACCTCGGCCCATGGATCGCCCAGCGCCTGCTTCAGGCCCAGCGAGATGCGCCGTTCGGCGGGCTGCACGGCGAGGATGACCACCTCGACCGTCTCCCCGACCTTCACCACGTCGCCGGGATTGCGCACCCGCTTCGACCAAGCCATCTCGGAGATGTGAATCAGCCCTTCGATGCCCGGCTCCAGTTCCACAAACGCGCCAAAGTCCATGAGCCGCGTTACAGTTCCACGAACGCGCTCGCCTGCGTTGTACTTCGCCGCCACTGCATCCCAGGGATGCGGGAGAAGTTGTTTCAGGCCTAGCGAAATGCGCCCTTTGGCGGTGTCTACTTTCAGCACCTTGGCGTCAATCTGCTGGCCAACGGAAAGCACATCGGAAGGTTTGGCGATGCGTGTCCAGGCGATGTCGCTGACGTGCAGCAGGCCATCCACGCCGCCAATATTCACAAATGCACCGTAGTCGGCGATGCTGCTGATTTCGCCATGAACGATGTCGCCTTCGCGAATTTCGCCGTAGCGGCGGTCCTTGGCGGCGCGCTCTTCCTCTTCGGAGACGGCGCGGCGATCCACCACGACATCTTCATCGGCCACGTCGAGCTTGCTGATGCGGCAGCGAATCTGCTGCCCTACCAATTTTTCAAGTTCCGCGGCGTCGCGCGTGCCGCTGCGCGAGGCTGGCATGAAGGCGCGCACGCCCACATCCACGCTAAGGCCGCCCTTGATGACGGCGGTTACCGTGCCCGCGATGATGGCCTTCTCGGCAAAAGCCTTTTCGAGCGAACTCCAATCCGTGGTTCGCGCAACCCTCCCACGCGCCAGCGTCAGATAGCCCTCCGGGTCGCGCCCGGTGATGGTCACCTGAACCTGATCACCAGGCTTCACGCTTTCGCCCGTGCGCGCAAACTCCGCCAGCGGGACCATGCCCTCCTCCTTGCGCCCGATGTCGAAGATCACCGAATCGGCGGTTATGGCAACCACCGTGCCGGTAAGCCCCACGCCGGGTTCGTTGCGTTTACGCGGGTTGCTCTTCTCGTATTGCGAGAAAAGCTCGCTGAATGATTCTTTCGGTTCCGCTGGCGGCTCCGTTGGCGGCTTCGCTGGCACAGCCACGGGCGGTTGGGCCACGGCAGGCGCTGGAGTGGGAGTTGGCGTTAGCTGAGGATCAAGCAGGTTCGTTTCAGGGATGTTCGCATCTGACATGGATTGGGTTAGCCTTCGTTTAGTTTAGTAGTGCGCGAAACATTCTATCGTTTGTTGCGGGGCTTCCGCAATCAAGAGAGTTATCCAATGCAAGAAGAGCCTGAAGAGGGGATGATTTCCAACACAAGATGAGCCTGAAAGTGGAGATGGGAAAGGGGTGCATTCCGCTGGTCTATGACCATCACCATGCAGAACGCCGAACGGTTGACCCTGGCCGAGATGCAGGAGTTTGTCGCGGGCACGCGGGCCGTCCAGTGGACGGGATGCGGGCGCGCGGCGATTTACGAGTTTCTGCCGCGGGTGCTGGAAACGCAGCGCTATGCGCGGTTGCGCAAAGCGCAGAAAGGGATCGTGTGGCGATTTTTGCTGCGGCTCACCGGGTTGAGCCGGGCGCAACTCACGCGCCTGATCGGGCAGTGGGCGCAACGCGGCGGCCTGCGGGTTCAGCCTCTTCGCCGGCACTGTTTTCCGTGTCGTTACACGCCTCAGGATATCGTCTTGCTGGCGGCGGTGGACCGCGCCCACGAAGGCCTCTCCGGTCCGGCGGTGCGGCGCATTTTGCAGCGCGAGTATCAAGTCTTCGGCCACGCCGAGTTCCAGCGCTTGGCGCGCATCTCCGCCGCCCATATCTACAATCTGCGCCGCTCGGGAGCCTATCGCCAACAGCGGGTGCGCATGCAGCACACCCAGCCGCGGCGAGTCTCGATCGCCGAGCGCTGCAAGCCGGAGCCGCGCGGCCGGCCCGGTTACTTGCGCGTCGACACCGTGCATCAGGGCCATCACGATGGCCAGCCTGGACTGTTTCACCTCAACGCCGTCGACACGGTTACCCAGTGGGAAGTGGTCGGCTGCGTGCAGACCATCGCCGAACGCCACTTGCTGCCGGTCCTGCAAGCCATCCTGCATCAGTTTCCCTTTGCCATCCTGGGCTTCCACTGCGACAACGGCGCCGAGTTCATCAATCACGCCGTGGCCCAACTGTTGAACAAACTGCTCGTGGAGTTCACCAAATCGCGCTCCTGCCGGACCACCGACAACGCACTGGTGGAAGGCAAGAATGGCGCCGTGGTGCGCAAGCACATCGGCTATGGCGCCCTGCCCGCCAGCCAGGCCGAGCGCTTGCAGAGCTTCTACACCGCGCACTTCAATCCCTACCTGAACTATCACCGGCCCTGCGGCTTTGCCACCGTCCAGATCACCGCGCGCGGTCAGAGAAAGCGCCGCTACCCGGCCAACGACTACCGCACGCCCTACGAAAAATTGCTCTCCCTGCCCGGCTGGGAGCAGTACTTGAAACCGGGGATTACGCCCCACTCGCTCCACCAGCAAGCCACCCGCCACAGCGACACCGAGGCCGCGCGGAGCATGCAACGCGCCAAATGGCTGGCGCTCACTGCGGGCCGACGGAGCAATCCATCCCGCGCGGCTTGACTAAAATGCTGCGGCAGGGCAAGAGGGCTGGCCGCCCCCTTGCCCTGCACCCCATCCCCCGCTGCACTCAAATTTACAGAAAGGAAATTCCCGCAGATTCGCACCCTTCCTCCCTAAATTATTTTCAGGCTCATCCTTGTATTGGAAAATGCTATGGCCTCCGCTACTCCACGGGCCTCACGGCGAGGGAGCCCGTGATCTTCACGCCGGATTTTTCGACCGGAACGGCACCCAGTTTCACCAAGAGGTTCACGGTGGTCTCGCGCCAGCGGCGGGGGCGGACGTCGGCAAAGTCAGCCAGGCCCTCGGTTACCACGGCGGAGGCGATGCTCAGCGGAGTCTGACCGTACTTGTCGAAGGCCTCCCGCTGCGCGCCTTTGGAGATGAGATATTCGGCGATGTTGTCCGCGCCGGTGTAAGCTGCGCCGTGCAACGCGGTCCAATCATTCTCGCCGCGCGCGTTGATGTCCACGCCCTGCTCCAGCGCGTATTGAATGGCCTCGAGCGCGTTCTTGTCGAACTCCTCGCTGCGCGATTCGTAGCGGCCCACGCCGGCGGCGACCATCACGGCGGTGGTGTTGTCGTTGGTGGAAATTTTCGCGTCGGCCCCGCCGGCGATCAGCGCGCGCATGGCGGCCACGTTGCCCGCGCCGGCGGCCAGATAAAATGGCGTGGCTCCGACGGGGTCGCGTTTCTGCCGCACGTTGGGGCTCGCGCCCTTGGCCAGCAGAGTCTTGGTCAACTCGTTCATGTTGCGGCGCGTCGAGGCAAAGTGCAGGGCGGAGACTCCTTGCTTATTGGCCGTGTTCGCGTCCGCGCCGTTCTCCACCAGCAGAGCCGCGAGCGCGGCCTGTCCGCTGCCGATGGCGGTGAGCAGCGCGGTCATGCCATCTTCCGGATCAGCGTCATTCACGTTCGCGCCCGCCGCCAATAATAATTTGGCTGACTCGATGTCACCCTGCTGCGCGGCAAATTGCAACGCGGTGAATCCTCCTTTCGACTTGGCGTTGACGTCCGCGCCGCGATCGATCAACGCCTTGGCGACGGCGGCGTGCTTCTCCGCCACGGCCCACATCAGCGGCGTCTGACCGCGCCACTTTTCAGGAAGGTTCACGTCGGCACGGGCTTCCAGCAGCAGCCGCACCGCATCCACATTACCGCTGCGCACGCAGTTCAGAAACGCCGTCTCGCCGGTCTGCGCCAGCGCATTGGGATTTGCTTTCGCGGCAACCAGCTTCTGCACCATGGGCAGACTGCCGTTGACGCAGGCCAGTTGCAACGGCGTGATGCCGTAGTCGTTGGCGGTATCCGCGTTGGCTCCGGCGCGCAGGAGTTGCTCAGCGGTCGCGAGATCATTCCAGTGCGCGGCCCAGGCCAGCGCGGTCGAGCCATCGGCCTGCGGAGCATTCACGTTCACGCGCTGCTTCAGCAACGTCAGCGCGGCGCCGCGATCCTTGCGCATCACCGCATCGGCCAGACGATGATCGTCCAAGGCTGTGGCGGAGCGATGGGCACTTAATACAATTGCAAATCCTGCCAGCAGAATCCACCGCCAGCCGCCGCGCACGGCGCGATGGGAACTTTGATCGGAACTCATGGCAAAACCTCCCGCAGAGGCTAGCATAGCGCACCGTGGAGGACTGTCAAGCCGCGTTCCATCCTTGCTATGGCGGCCGGCATTTTTCTCGCTTGATTCGACCCTTTCTAAGGTATAAATGAGGTCATCAAAACGGCCTGACACAATTTCTGCGGGCAGGCCGGGCGCGCTAAAGGGGGAATATTCAAATGCAACGGATTTTATTCAGTTTGTTGGTGGTGTGCGCAACATTGTTTACGATCCAAGGCCATGCGCAGATCACTACAGGAACGGTCTCCGGCACGGTGGCCGATAGCTCCGGCGCGGTGCTGCCCGGGGCCAGTGTGGTATTGCTGCATGAAGAGACCGGGATCACGCGCACGCTGACGGCCGATGCCGCCGGGCGTTACAGTGCGCCATCGCTGGCCGTGGGCAGCTATCGCGTGACCGCCGGCCTGGAAGGCTTCCAGTCCGAGGCGCGCACCGGCATCGTGCTCACCATTGGCCGCGAGGCGGTGGTGAACTTCTCACTCCCCGTCGGCGCGGTCTCGCAGACCGTGGAAGTTACCGGCGAAGCGCCGCTGGTGCAGACGACCGAATCCACCGTCAGCTATCTCATTCAGGACCAGACCATCCGCGACCTGCCGCTCAACGGTCGTGATCTGACGGAACTGATCCTGCTCAATCCCGGCGTCAGCGCGCCGACTTATGCTGGTACCGACAACGCCTTCGGCGGCTTCGGCAAAAAGATCTCCGTCTCGGGATTCCGCGGACAGGACAACGCCTATCTGCTGGACGGTGCGTATATCAATGACTTTTCGCGCCACGTGCCGGCCGGGCCGTCGGGCGCGCTGCTGGGCGCTGAGACCGTGCAGGAATTTCAGATGCTGACCACTTCGCTCAACGCGCAGTACGGGCGCGTGCTGGGCGGCGTGTTCAACGGCGTGTCGAAATCCGGCACCAACACCTTCCACGGGACGTTCTACGAATTTCTGCGCAACAACTCACTCGATGCGCGCAACTTTTTCGACGAGGGCATCCCGCCTTTCCGCCGCAATCAATTCGGCGTTACCGGGGGCGGGCCAGCCAAGCGCGATAAGACTTTTTTCTTTGCGGCCTATGAAGGCATGCGCGAAGTGCTCACGACGACCAAGCGCACCATCGTTCCCGACGCCGCCGCGCGCACCGGCCGCCTGCCGAATCCGGACCGTCAGGTGACCGTCTCGGCGAAGATTCGCCCCTTCCTCAATCGCATTCCGCTGCCCAGCGCGAACGGTCGCACCATCAACGATGGCACCGCAGAGTATGTGTTTCCCGGGAAGGAACCGACCACGGAAAATTTCGGGCAGGGTCGCGTCGATCATCAGTTTTCTGAGTCAGATGCCTTCTTCGCGCGCTTCACGGCCTCGGACTCGAACATCAATCAGGTGCTGGCCCTTCCGGAGTTCGGCGTGTTCCGCGCGGTGAATGCGCGTCTGCTGACGCTTTCGGAGACTCACACATTTTCACCGCGCCTGTTGAGCACGGCGCGCTTTCACTTCAACCGCGTCTTCCCGATGGCCAATGGCACTTACCCGGACGTGCCCGCCGAGCTGACTTCGGTGGCGGGTGAGGTAACCGCGTCGGTCGGCTTCGGCTGGGTCGGGCACCCGCAGCCCTTCGAGCGCTGGGTAACCAACCGCTTCTCAGTGCAGGACGACGTGAATTTCTCCACCGGCGCGCACACCATTCAGTTTGGTGGCATGTTTGAGCGCATGCGCTTCAACATGTCCAACCCCAATCGCACCTTCGGCGACTGGGCGTTCGCTTCCGTCGAAACGTTCCTGCAAGCCATTCCGCGGCAGTATCGCGGCACGCCGAATCAATTCGGCAATCCCGACCGCCACTGGCGCCAGAACTTCACTTCCTTCTTCTTGCAGGACGACTGGAAGTTTTCTGAGAATCTTACGCTGAACCTCGGCCTGCGCTGGGAGCCGCACTCCGTGCCCAACGAAGTGGATGACAAGATCGTCAATCTGCGCAACTTCAGCGACCTCGACACTACTGTCGGCGGACCGTATTGGAAGAACAAGAGTTGGGCGACCATTGGCCCGCGCGTTGGCTTTGCATGGAGTCCCTTCGCCGATGACCACACCGCGGTGCGCGGCGGCTTCGGCATGTTCTTTGTGCCCGCCGATCAGCTTTACTATTACTTCCCCACCACGCGCACGTATCCGCTGTACACCGAGTTTCAGATCACCAATCCCAGCCCCGCGCTGTTCCCCGACGCGCTGGCTACCATCGCCGCATCAAACACCGCGCGCGGCAGCATCACCACGATTCCGTATGAAAATTTCAAAAACTCAAGCGCGCTGCAATACAATTTGAACGTGCAGCGGCAGTTCGGCGCGGCCACCGTGCTGACGCTCGGCTACGTCGGCAATCGCGGCGTGAATCTGGTTACCTACTCCGACTTGAACGTGCCGATTGCCACTTACAACACCACCTCGAACTCACTCGAAACTCCCGCCACGGCCACGCGCCTGAACCGCAACTTCACCAACATCAACGTGCTCGGCGCGAGCGGCAACTCCTGGTACAACGCATTCACGCTGTCCTTCGAGCGGCGCATCACCGGCGGCCTGCGCACGCAGGTCTCCTACGCCTACTCGAAGGCGTTGAGCGAAGGCGATGGCTATGCGTCTGTCGATCGCACCGGCTCCGGCCCCGGCCCCATGCGTTACGGACACGACCGCCGCGTGGACAAGAGCCTCAGCGGCTATGACGTCGGAAGCAAGTTGAGCATGAATTACACCTATCAACTTCCCTCCGGCGATGGCTTGACCGGCTTCATGAAACACATGTTCTCCGGATGGCAGTTGGCCGGCATCGTTACGCTGCAGGACGGCCAGCCCTTCACCGTGAACAACGCCGCAGCAGCCACGCCGGCAGCCATGACCAACAATGGATTGATCCGCAACCCCAGCGTGGTAGCCGATTTTGATTCCGAGAAGATCGTGCGCGGTGGTCCGGTGAACTACTTTGACGGAACTGCATTTTATCTGCCCGCGGGCGACTGCGCGGCGGGTCGCAACTGTGAACTGGGCAACGTGGGCCGCAACACCATCCTGGGGCCGGGCCTCGCGAAGTGGGATTCCTCGCTCACCAAAATGACATCGCTGACCGAGCGCTGGAAGTTGCAGTTCCGCGCCGAGTTCTTCAACGCCACGAACCGCGTGAACTTGGGCAAGCCCAATGCCAGCGTCTTCACGCTCGCCGGCGGCGCGCCGCTGCGGCTGGACAGCGCAGGCCGCATCTCGACCACGGTAACCGACGCGCGCCAAATCCAGTTCGGCCTGAAGCTGACTTTTTAGGCTGTCTTCGTGGGTAGGCTACTGAAGGCCCCGGCAGCGCTTGCTGCCGGAATATTCCATTTACTGCCAAAGGAAAGACTACCTATGAGCAGCAGGTGGCGGCGATTCGAGGTCCTGCTCCCTCTTCAGTTCAATGACGAGCGGGAAGTGCCCGCCGAATGGCTCGCGGAAGCGGTCCGGGAAGTTCTGGACCACTTCGGAGCCGCCAGCTTCGTAACACAGAAACTCGAAGGTCATTGGCGCCAAGGCGGCGTCCTCTACCGCGACAATCTGGTGAGAGTGGTGGTGGATGTGGCGGATTCTCCGGACAGCCGCGAGTGGATGAAACAGTTCAAGAACCGCTGGCAGGCTCGCCTGGAGCAGCATGAACTCTGGATGGTGAGTCATCCCATCGAAGTGGAATAACCATCAAGGGCGACTGGCGCGGAGCGCAAGACTTTTGCCCAAGTCCGAACTGGATGTCGCAAATTGCGACTTCAATTCTACAATTTTCCGGCAAAAATGTGGATGGAGCCGGAAGGTAACTCGGCGAGCCAGTCCTTCTGCTGCGTCAGTTCCATTTTCTGATGGATGGTGCGCGAGACCTCACATTCCATGGCGACACTTGTGTTGCGCGGCCCCGTGCCCGCCGCCGCGACCTCCAGCCACAAGCGCACCGTGGTGGGTGTAAACACTTCCTCCGCAATACGCACTGGGATGCGGTTCTCGCGACCGTTGTCGAGCTTAGCCGCTCCGGCTTCCCACAGCGCGACGTGCTCGCGGCGGATGCAGAACTCCACCGTGTCGCCACGCAGACGGCCCGGCAAATAGGGCAGCGTCAGCGTGAAGGCTGGCGTGCGCAGACGCGAAATGCCAGTCATCGGGTCGAGCGATTCAATCACTCCTTGAAACACGTTGCTGATGCCCAGCAGCCGGGCCACAGAAGGCTTCGCGGGCCGCTGGAAAATTTCTTCCGGCTTATCGAACTGCACGATGCGGCCCTCTTCAAACACCGCCATTTTATCGCCCAGGAGAAACCCCTCTTCGGCATCATGGGTCACCAACAAAATCGGGATGCGGTGGCGCTCGCGCACCTGGCGCAGGATTTCATAGAAGTCGGCGCGCAGGGGATAGTCGAGGCCGCGCACCGGCTCATCGAGCAGCAGCAACTTGGGCTGGCAGATCAGCGCGCGCGCGATGGAGGCCCTCTGCTTCTCGCCGCCTGAGAGTTCGCGCGGCAGGCGGCCAGCCTTGGCGGCGATGCCGAAGCGGTCCAGCTCCTGGTGGATCCGCCGCGTGCGCTCCAGCACGGGGAGATGTTGGATGCCGAACGCGAGATTCTGTTCGATGGTCATGTGCGGGAACAGCGCGTAGTTCTGGAATACGTAGCCCACGTGGCGGCGCTGCGGCGGCAGCGAGAGACCGCTGGCGGCGTCGAACAAGATCGCGTTATCGAGGACAATGCGTCCCTGCGCGGACTTTAGGAATCCGGCCAGCGCGTCGAGCGTCAGCGTCTTGCCAGAACCGCTGGCGCCGAACAGCACGGTGATCCCCGCCTCGCAACTCAGCGCGATGTCGAGAATGAACCCCGGCAACGGGGCTTTCTTCGCCGCTCCCGGAGAAGAATATTCATGGCGAATTGTCAGCTCAAGCTGCGCCATGGCACGCTCCATTGCGCGTTCGAGGAAGCGAACGACCGGAGTTGGACTTCCCGTGATGGCGCGGTCGATTAATGCGACGGTTCTCCCTGCAGGCGATTGGTGAGATATAGAATGCCCAGCGCGACGGCGGAAATAATCAGCACCATGACCATCGCCGGGCCGCTGCGGCCGGACTGCACCGCGTCATAGATGGCCACGGCCATGGTCTGGGTGCGGCCGGGGATGTTGCCGGCGATCATGATGGTTACGCCGAAATCGCCCAGCGCGCGGGCAAAGGCAAAGGCGGTAGCGGCCAGTATCGAGCGGCGCGCCAGCGGCAGCGTGATCTGAAAAAATATGCGGGCCTCTGAGGCCCCCAGCGTGCGCGCGGCGTTCTCCAGACTCCGGTCCACGTTTTCCAGCGCCGCCCGCGCCGCCTTCACCAGCAGCGGAATGCTGTGGAACATGGCCGCAATCACCGCCGCCTGCCAGGTGAAGACCAGTGGAACTCCGAAAACATTTTCATAGACACGGCCAAATATCGAGTTGCGCCCCAACAGGACCAACAAGTAATAGCCCAGCACGGTAGGCGGCAGCACGATCGGCAAAGTGATGAGCGAGTCCAGCGCCTCTCGCCCCCAGAAGCGAAAGCGAGCCAGAGCGTAGGCAACCCCTAATCCAAAAAGCAAAGAAAGAAGGGTGGCGATCGCGGCGACACGCAGCGACAACCACAGAGGATACCAGTCAATCGTGGACCAAAACGTCAGCATAGGAGACATTCAATATACCTGAAAGACGACAATGGTGTTCCCGCCCCAGCAAGAAATAGCCGAGAAATTGTTGACGATGTGGCAGCACGATGGTGGTCTCGGCGGGACATGGAAAGCTACATGGGGAGCTACGTCCGGTCTGGATCGAGAGAGGCGAGTTGGGTAAAACTATACTCAGCACCTGTAAATGCCCTAAGGAATATTGCGTAAAATGAAGCAATTTAGAAGATTAAACGTAGTATAAAATCCGGCAATATCCTCGTAAGTTATTATAAACAAATATGTTTTAATGTGCATAGTAAGTAAATAAAGAAAACTTGACAATGAGGCACTAAAGGTTTATCTTTTCCTTGTTAGCTTTGCCTTACGCGCGAAGCCTGCAAGATGCGTCGCTCATGAGCAGCTGGGGAGCCGCATTTTACTTAAAACAAGCGAAGGAATTGAAAAATCATGGGCAAGATAATCGGAATCGATTTGGGAACGACGAACTCGGTGGTGGCGGTGATGGAGGGCGGAGAGCCCAAGGTCATCACTAACCCGGAAGGGAGCCGTCTGACTCCCTCCGTGGTGGGATTCTCGAAAACCGGTGAGCGACTGGTCGGTCAAGTGGCAAAACGCCAAGCCATCACCAACCCGGAGAACACAGTCTATTCGATCAAACGGTTCATGGGCCGTCGCTATTCCGAGGTGAGCGAGGAACAGAAGATCGTTCCCTACAAGGTCGCTCAAGCGCCCAATGAGGATGTCCGCATTATCGTGGATGGCGGCAAGACGCAGCTTTCGCCGCCGGAGATTTCGGCCATGATTCTGCAAAAAATGAAGCAATCGGCGGAGGACTATCTCGGCGAGAAAATCACTCAGGCCGTCATAACCGTTCCGGCCTACTTCAATGACAGTCAGCGCCAAGCCACCAAGGATGCCGGCAAGATCGCGGGCCTGGAAGTGCTGCGCATCGTGAATGAGCCCACCGCGGCCGCGCTGGCCTACGGCCTCGACAAGACCAAGGACCACACCATTGCCGTGTACGACTTTGGCGGCGGCACCTTCGACGTCTCCATCCTGGAAGTCGGCGAGGGCGTGGTCGAGGTAAAGTCCACCAACGGCGACACGCATCTGGGCGGCGACGACGTGGACCAGAAAGTCATTCAGTGGATCGTCGAAGAGTTCAACAAGGATCAGGGCATTGATCTGTCGAAGGATCGCATGGCCATGCAGCGTCTGAAGGAAGCCGCCGAGAAGGCCAAGATGGAACTCTCGACGGTTACCGAGACCGATATCAGCCTGCCCTTCATCACCGCCGATGCCAGCGGCCCCAAGCATTTGAGCCTGCGCCTGAGCCGCTCGACTTTCGAGAAGCTGGTGGACGAGATTCTGCAGCGCACTGTCGGCCCATGCAGGCAGGCGTTGAAGGATGCCGGACTGCAGCCCTCACAGATTGACGAAGTAGTATTGGTCGGAGGATCAACGCGCATTCCCAAGGTAGGCCAGATTGTAAAGGAATTATTCGGCCGGGAACCGCATCGCGGCGTGAATCCCGATGAGGTGGTGGCGATTGGCGCGGCGGTGCAGGCTGGTGTGCTGAGCGGCGAGGTCAAGGACCTGCTGCTTCTGGACGTAACTCCACTGACACTGGGCATTGAAACTCTGGGCGGCGTTTCCAGTCCGCTCATCCAGCGCAATACCACGGTACCCACGCGCAAGACAGAGTCGTACTCGACTGCCGGCGATAATCAGACTTCTGTTGAGATTCACGTTCTGCAGGGCGAGCGGCCCATGGCACGAGACAACCGGACGATTGGCAAGTTCACGATGGTGGGCATTCCACCGGCACCGCGCGGCGTGCCGCAAATTGAAGTTACCTTCGACATCGACGCCAACGGCATCCTGCACGTAACCGCCAAAGATACGGGCACCGGGAAGACGCAGGAGATCACCATCACGGCTTCGAGCGGCCTGTCCAAGGGTGAGATCGACAAACTGCAGAAAGAAGCCGATGCGCACGCCGAGGAGGACCGCAAGGCGCGCGAGGATGCCGAGGCCCGCAATCGAGCCGATAGCATGATCTACAACACCGAGAAGCTGCTGCGCGATAACCGCGATAAGATTGGCGACGCCGACGCCAAGGAGATTGAAGACGCCATCGCCGCAACCAAGGCCGCGGTGGACGGCGGCAAGAGCACGACGGAGATTGACCAGGCTGTGGACCGGCTGACCAAGGCCACGCATCGTCTGACAGAGATCATGTATCAGCAGGCGGGCGGGCCGACCACGGGCGGAGATGGTCCGGAACCCCGCGGCGCGGATAGCACCGCCACTCAGGCGGGCGGCAGCCCCGGCGATGTAATTGACGCGGAGTTTGTGGACTCGGACGAGAAAAAGGATTAAACCTTTTTTGTGGATACGGTAGCCCGATCCGAGCCGCGCCATGACTGGCGCGGCTCGGATGCACGATCAGCGATGGAGCGGAAACCAGAAGGCTGGCATGGCGGAGAAGAGCGATTACTATCAGACCCTCGGCGTTGGCCGCAAGGCCACGCCCGAGGAGATACGCAAGTCCTACCGCAAGCTGGCGCGCAAGTGCCATCCTGACGTCAACCCCGGCGACAAGAACGCGGAAGAGAAGTTCAAAACACTCTCGGAAGCGAATGATGTTCTGAGCGACGCCAAGAAGCGGAAGGTATACGACCGGCTGGGCTACTACTCCGATGCCGCCGCCAACGCCACCGCCGAAGGCTTCCCCAGCGCGGGCGGACGGCGGCCTGTGAATTTTTCCGGCTTCGAGTTTAATGACTTTCCCGCTGGCGCCGGCGAAGCGGGGCCCACCTCCTTCCGCGATATTTTCTCCAACATGTTCGGGCGCGAAGAGCCTGCCGAAGCTCCCGCCGAGATGGGCACGGACCTCGAGTATCAGGTCACTATCGGGTTCTGGGATGCCATTCGCGGCACCACCACTCGGCTGCACATCAATCGCTTCAAGTCTTGTGGCGTGTGCCACGGCAAAGGCGGCACGGGCCATGAGACGATCTGCCCGGAGTGTAAAGGCAGCGGCTCTGGCACCAAATCCATGGGCGCCATGCGATTCAATATCACCTGCCCACGCTGCCGCGGCAAGGGCCGCTTGATGCAGGCCTGCACGGCGTGCAAAGGCGAGGGACGCCGACCGGAGACCGAGCAACTCGATGTGCGCATTCCCGCTGGCGTGCAGGATGGCTTTCGCGTGCGGGTAGCGGGCAAGGGCAATACCGGGCGTCAAGGCACGCACGCCGGAGACCTCTACATCATCACCAAAGTGGGCGCGCATCCTTTCTTTGAGCGCCACGGCGACGACATCCATTGCGTGGTCCCCATTACCATCACCGAAGCCGCCATGGGCGCGAAGATTGAAGTGCCCACCATTGATCAGGCGCGCGCACTGCTGAAGATTCCGCCGGGCACGGCCTCCAGCCAGCGCTTCCGCCTGCGCGAAAAGGGTGTGCAGTCCATTAAAACGGGCCAGCGCGGGGATCAATATGTGGAAGTGCGCATCGCCCCGCCCGCAGTGGCCGATGAGCGCTCAAAGGAGATTCTGCGCGAACTGGCGCGGCTGAATCCGGAAGACCCGCGCGAAAAGATTTACCTCCATACCGCGCGGTAGCGCCTGAACAAGAGAAACGGAACGACCATGGCTCCCAGAGGCAGAAAAAAAGCCGCCTACATGATCTCGGCTATTGCCGAGACTTATGACGTGCATCCGCAGACACTGCGCCTCTACGAGCGCGAAGGTCTTCTGAAACCATCGCGCACCGAAGGCAACACCCGCCTTTACACGGACGCAGACATCGAACGGCTGGAGCTGATCCTGAACCTGACGCGCGACATGGGTGTAAACCTGGCAGGCGTCCAGGTGGTGCTGAACATGCGCGCGCGCATGGAGCAGATGCACCGCGAGATGAAAGATTTCGTCGAGATGGTCCAGCGCGAAATGATCCATCAGGTACCCACGGCGCCGTTTCCGAAAAATGCGCTGGTGCGCGTGTTGCCCTCGATGAGGCCGCCGGCAAAGAAGATCATTGCCGTGGCAACGCGCCAATCAGCTAAGTCCCCGTCCGGTAATACAAAGTCCGGTGACTCAAAGAAGAAGTAATTCATCCGGACAGTGAAATCGGTCGTGGCGCTGTCTTACAATACTTATTCCCAGACTTTGTCCTTCTGCCCGACGCGGAGTTCGACTTTTATAATGAAACCCTCTACTACCATTCCCCACATCGAGCTGCTGATCTTTGATCTGGACGGCACGTTAATCGACTCCACGCTCGACCTGATGCTTAGCGTGAATGCTACGCTGACGCATCTGGGCCGTGAGACGCTGGACGAGAAGACCATTGCATCCTACATCGGCCGGGGCGCCACCGATCTGATCGAGCGGGCAACGGGCGGCACGGCCAGCGAAGAGGAGATCGCCGCCGGCCTCGATTACTTCATCCGCTACTACGCCGAGCATAAGCTGGATAACACGAAGCTCTACCCGGGAGTGCGCGAGACGCTGGAGGCGCTGTACGCGCCGCCGCCCTTGAATGGAAACGGCCATGGGCCTGCCCATGCGAAAGACAACGGAACCGGCGCGCCGCTCGGAGCAGTCCGCCACGCGCGCCAGAGAACACGCACGATGACGGTGTTGACCAATAAGCCGGAGCGCGCCAGCCGCTCCATCCTGCACGAACTGGACTTACTGCGATTGTTTCCGCACGTACTCGGCGGCAACACGCTGTCCGCCAAGAAGCCCGACCCTCTGGGCATCCACACGCTGCTCGAATGCACGGGCATTGCGCCCGAAGCCGCTATGATCGTAGGCGACTCCGACGTGGACATCCAGGCAGGCGACAACGCCGGCATCTGGACCTGCGGCGTAACCTACGGCATCGGCACCATCGACAGAAACGCCAACCCGCCCGACCTGATGATCGAAAGTTTCTCTGAACTGACTCGCGCAATCTCGCCCGCAAATTCCCGCTAAGCCGTTTTGCGGGATAGTAATACCACATTTAGATATCATAATTAGCATCTTGATTGATGTGAATATTGGTTCTATAATTGCCTTTCGACCAATCTTGCGAAAGGCGGTGGGGCGATGCTGGCAAAAACAGAAAAGCTAAAAGTTCCCATGACCGTCCGCATGCCGCGGCAGGTATACGATCAGGCTAAGGTATTGGTCGATAGCCGAAGCGAAAATATCGATAGCCTCAATGAGTTGGTCGTGGCCGCGGTAGCCGAGTTCGTACATAAAGCCAGGCGAAGACAGATTGACAGTGCATTCAAAGGGATGGCGGGGGACAAGAACTTTCAGCAGGAAGCACAAATGATGGCCGCTGAATTTGAGGATAGTGACTGGGAGTCGCTGCAGACCGCCCTGGAATAGAAGATGTTTAGGAGATCGCTTGCCGCCAATTCGCCGTGGGGATATATACCGTGCGAGACTGAAACCAACCGAGGGGTCTGAGCAGTCCGGCACCAGACCGGTGGTGGTGGTGAGTCGCGATGCAATCAATGACAGTAGTCCTGTAATTATCATCGTTCCCCTGACGGACAGGGGCAACAAGCGCTCAATCTATCCGAGCCAGATTGTTCTTCAGGCCGGAGAAGGCGGCCTGCGGCTGGAATCCGTGGCCCTCGGCGAACAGGTCAGAGCCATCAGCCATACACGGTTGGTTGAGTTTGTAGGACGCTTGTCGCCGAGCAGCATTGCAGCGATTGACGCCGCTCTCAAAATCGCGCTCGACCTTTAAGTTGATTCCGATTTACGTATCTCCATGGAAAATTCACGGATTCGCCTGAAGCCGCGGCGGTCCATTGTGGCTCAACCGTCGAAAAATATGAGCCAGCACCTACTGGGAAAACCTTTAGAATTAGGGATGCGACTGCGCGTGAGTTGAGCTTGGCAGTTTGAGCCGGCTGAGCATGGCAATTTTGAACCGGCGCGGCGTGTGCTTAACATGCTCTATTGGATTACATTTGCGACGGGGTTGATTGGCGTCAACGTCATCGCGTTCCTCGCTGTGCTCTGGAGTCTGCGTCCGTGGGTGAAGACCGCCCACCGGCGCCGTGTCCTGGCGTGTCTGGTCTCCGTCTTCTTACTATTGAATCTGCCGCTGGCGGTGTTCTTCTTCCGTCCGCTGGATGTTCTGTTGATGCCGTTCCCGGCGGCGGTCATGGAGATGCTGTTTCTGCCCTCGGCGGCGTGGGTGAGCGCGCTGCTGCTGTACTCACTGCTGGTGATTTGCGGAGCGGTCGGCTGGGCCGCGTGGTCATTGTGGCGAAAGCTTTCCAGGTACCGTACTTCGACTCGACATCCCGTGCCAACCGTGGAAGTGCCGACGATGGCAGTGAGTACGCCAGCCAGCGTGCCTGTCAATGAACCCTCAGAAGTAGCGGTTTGGCCGGAGCGGCGCAAGTTCATTGCCGGGGGCGTGGGGCTGGCGCTGCCTGCGCTGTTTGGCGTCAGCGCCTATGGCCTGCACGGCGCGCTCGATGATCTCGAGGTCAGCCCGGAGCTGTCCATTCCCATTCCACACCTGTCTGCCGCACTCGATGGCCTGCGCGTGGTGCAGCTCTCGGACATCCACGTCGGGCCGTACCTGCGGCGGCGCGAACTCGAGAGTCTGGTGGCACGTGTGAATGCGCTGCGCCCGGACATCATCGCCATCACCGGCGACCTGATTGACCGCGACCTGGCGAGTCTGCCCGATACCGTTGCCGGACTGCGCGGGCTGCGTGCCACGCGCGGCATTTACATGGTGCTCGGTAACCATGATATCTATGCAGACCCCTATAGTTACACGTCTCAATACCGCGGCGGAGTCGAGATTGCCGAGGCCATGGCCAGGATTGGAGTGCGGACGCTGCGCGACGAATCCGCAATGGTCGGCGAGGGAAATGACCGGCTGGCGGTGATGGGTCTGGACTGGATCGTGCCGCGCCGGGAGACCGGCAACCTTTTCTATGACGAGACCCGCACACGGCTTGCGCTGCAAGCAATGGACGCCAGCCTCGCTCCGGAGACTCCCAAGATTCTGCTGGTCCATCATCCGGAAAGTTTCCGCGAAGTCCCTGGGCATCAGATCGGTCTCACTCTGGCCGGTCATACGCATGGAGGCGGGCAGATACTGCTCGGCGACTACGGCGGCCAGCCCGTGGGCCTTGCCATGATACGGTTCAAGTTCAAGCGCGGTCTGTACCGCGAGGGCGCGGCGTCGCTCTACGTAAGCCGCGGCATCGGATACCTGGGCGTACCCATTCGCCTCAACTGCCCGCCGGAGATCTGCCAATTTGTGCTGACACGCGCCCCATCGGCGTAGCCAAATTTGCGGCAAAGACCAAATTGCACACGTTCACGGTTCTGACCACTCTGACAAACCTGACAACCACGGCCTGACACCCGGCATGCCCAGAAATTCTGAAAGTGTGTACTTTGGTCTTTGCCGCAAATTTGGCAAAGTTGTCGGGGCTATATAGCGAGCTATTGGGTGGCTGATTTTGGCTGCGCGGCAGCGTCGAGCATCGTCAGAAATTCCACATATCTGGGTTCGACCGCGAACACGGCGAAGTCGGGGTCGTCCAGTTTTTTGCGCAGATCCTTGAAGCCCTCCTCGAAGGACTTCTGCAGATTCTGGAGGACCGGCTCGAACTGACCGATCTGCGCGTAGGTCTTGGCCATATAAAAATAGTAGGTTCCCTTGTCCTGGATGTCGCGCTGGTGAACGATAGTCCCGGTGCGCCCGGTGCGCTCGAAGATTTGCGGATCGATCTGCAACGCGTAGCGGTAGCAGTTCATGGCGTAGTCAAACTTCTCGTAGGCAAAGTAAGCCGTGCCGAGATTGCTGTAGACGACCGGGTCGCGCGGCGAGAGTTGCAGCGCCTTCAGGTAATTCAGGATGGCCGAGCGATAGTTCTTCTGCGCATACTCAATGGCCGCCAGGTTGTTCACCGACTCGGCGTAGTTGGGCCGCACGCGCAGGGCGCGGCGATAGGCGTCGCGCGCTGCTCGAAGATTCTGATTCTGGTGATGGGCGATCCCCATCTTGTTGAAGTAGGTGGCGTTGCGCGGGTCCATTTTGGTCAGCCGTTCATAAAGCTGCGCGGCCTCCGGATAATACTTGCGCACCATGAACAGGTCGGCGCGCTGCTCGACGGCGTTCGCATCGGACATATCCAGATTGCTTAGAATGGGCCCGGAGGTTTCCTGCCAGGCCAGCGCGGGAGTCACGCAAAACCAGAGCCATGCGCAGAGGCAGGCAACCAGCCTCGCACCAGACAAAGCTCTCAATGACAAATGGAAGTGTGCAAGCATGACCCGGGTGCTTCCTACGAAGCCCCTCCTAATGGCCATTCTATGGCTGATGGCACATGAATGCAATGGCGGCTGCCGCGGATAGTGTCCGAATATAATGGCGCGGCTCTGCTCGGCCAGGAATTTTTTTTTCCTGCGGTATGTCGGTGTATCGCGAAGCCATAGATCAGGCAATCTCGCGTTCTAAATATGGAATTGCGTTCTGTTTGAACTCGTCGAGCGAGGTAAACTGCTTGTCGCAAGCGTTGGTAAGACGGTTGCAGTCCTTGCGCGCCAGCTTATCTATGTCTTCATGCACGGAGATGCTTTTGAACTTCACTTTGTGGCGCTGGAATTCCAGGCAACTAATCGTCGCCAGTCGGGCGCGGTTGACATCCTTCAAGGCGAATAGGTAAAGCGGAACACCATTGGGGCGAAATTCCCAGTCGACTTCAAGGTCGTCGCGGTCTGGAATCGGAAAGATTTTCTGTTGGGGCTTGAAACGCTGGAGCTCGGCTTGAATGAACTCGGCCAGGAGTTCCTCGAACAGGCTCGCGAGTACTTCGCGCTTGAAGTAGCGCATATTGCAGACCTTGGAAATCGCCTGCGAGAATTGCAGTAACGCGGTGTAAAGCGATTCCGGCGGGGCTTCGATGAAAAACTCGCCATTTTCCTCGCTGACGCCATTCTCGGCCAGGATGCGGTGAAATATCTTTTCTTTGTTTGGCGTGTCGATGTCGAACGTGTAAGACAAACGCATGAGCGTGAGGCCGTGATCACTGATGCGGATTTTCTCTAGAGCGGAAGTGCTGCCGTTCGTTGGCACGTCGAGAAAAATATCCATCATGTCCCCGTCCTCGTGGAAAAGCGGGGCCACAAGTTGCAGCACGCCTGGCCGTTTCTCGCGCAAGGCGACGTGCGAGTTGAACTGCTCACGAAGTAATTCGACAGCATTCATGGTTGCGCCTCACCTTCCGGGAACAACTGGGTTTGACTGATGCCAGGAAAGCAATCGTCCGGATTTTCCAGCTTGATCAATCGGCAGAAATGGGCGAGTGCTTCACGAAACGAAGCGAAAGCAACGGCTTGATCGATTTGTCGCGGTTCCAGGATGCCAGCGTTGATGTCGTCCGCTTTGCTTCGGTGAATATGGAATACGGCATGATGAGGATGGATACGCTCACCCCCGTGTTGACCGTTACAACGGAGAAGTTGGAAACTGCCTGGGTCTTCTCCTGGCTGATACACAAGCCCGACCGAAAAGTTTTCTGGGAATACTTCGCTCTGGCGCAGGAAAACACGAAACGAGTGCTTTCCATCCATTGACTTCAGAGTCATGTCATTTCGTTTATGCTTTCCGTCCAAGTGCATTGCGCGACGGGGCGGATCAACCACCTGCTTGGGGCACTGGATAAGGCTCTCTAGTTCGTCGTCGGTGAAAGTTTTCATGGCTCAACTAATCATATTATGAATTTCGTTCGCTAGAGGCGTGCCCTTACTGAGAAATCTCAATCAGCACTACGGTTACTTCGGACAACGATAAACCGCCGAGCGCAAGCGCAGGATAATCACCAGCGCCACGCATGCGAACGAATTAAATCGGATTGTCAGTATTCAGTTTCGATTGTCTACCACAACTACCCGTGGCCGGAACCGACGGCAAAGCAACGCGCCGCTTATTGATCCCGCCAAGGCCGCCGGGGAAGCCCACCGAAAAGCGTAGCGGGTGCGGCGGCGCCCCCATCCAGGAATGGGGACACAGCACGGCTGCCGGTCGCGGATAGGCCCGCTAATTTCCCGGCACTTCTGACACTGTGGCCATCTCCACGCGATTGCGGCCGGCGCGCTTGGAGCGATAGAGCGCGGCGTCAGCGGCGCGCAGCAACTGCTCGACTTCATCGAGGTCCGCGCTGGAGGCCACGCCCATGCTGACGGTTACTGGTATCACTGCTTCCTGCGTGGTAACGGGGCTCGCGCAAACCGCCGAGCGAATGCGCTCGGCCTGCTTGAGCATGTCATCGGGGCTATCGCATCCAGCCAGGACCACGAGGAACTCCTCGCCGCCGTAACGTCCAACCGCATCGTAGGACCGCACCGCCGCGCCGATTCGCCGGGAGGCTTCGCGCAACACTTCATCGCCGGCCAGGTGGCCGTGCGTATCATTCACATTCTTGAAGTGATCGAGGTCCGCCATTAAAACACCCAGCAGGGTCCCCTCACGCTCCACGCGCACCAGCTCGCGCCGCAGCAGGTCCATGATTGCGCCGCGGTTCCAAAGTCCGGTCAGCGCATCGTGCGTGGCACGGAACTCGGTGTCCTTGGCCGCTTCGATCTTGACCTGTTGGGAGTCCATCTGGGATTGCATGCCATTGACGAGCTTGCTCATCTCAAGCTTGGCAGCTTCCACATCCTCCAGTTGTTTCTTGAGCGCCGCCGCTTCGGCTTCCAGGCGATCTCGTTTATCGAGGACTAAGTCATGAGTTCGCCGCATTTCGGCGATCTCTTCCTGAATGCGCCGGGTATTCTCATCGTCCGCGCTTTGGCGCGCACCGGTGAATTCACCCAACGAGAGCGGCTCGTTGGTTACGTCCGCGGCACTCCAGATATGATGTTTGCGCGCGTCCTCATTGGACCCGGCATAGGCCGCGCGAGCGTAGGTGGCCTCTTCTCCCAGCGCCAGAGCAACACCCCGCTTGCCCTCGCTCATGATCTCGACGCGCACCACGTAAGCATCTTCCTCGACATCGTCGTAGCCGGTATAGGGATAGGTCACGAGCAATTCCATGCCCACGCGGTACTCGCGATCCGAGACGAAGTACAGGCCGCCGCGGCTGGCATTGGAAACCATGGCTACGTCCGGCTCGCCCACTTCCCACTTCTTCCGTCGCACCTTTACTCGCGTTTCGATCTTCACGCGGCGATTGTGCCGGCGATTGACGCCATCCCAGACCGGCTTTGCGGGCATGGGCACGGGGGTCAGGAGCCGCTCGCCAACAATGTCAATCACTCGCTGACGAAGCAGCGGACGGCTGATGGGCTTAATGATATAAGGCAACTGGCGCTCGTCGATGAACTCCCAAGTGGATTCCGAAGCGATATCGCCGGTGACAAAGATAATCTTGCGCAGATAATCGGGGAAATCTTCCTTCAACTTCAGGTAGAATTCGCGGCCGGACATGCCAGCCATCCACATGTCGCAAAGGATTGCGTCAAAGGGCCTGGTGGTGAGCAGGCCCAGCGCATCCGGCGCGGAGGAGCATACCTCTACTTCGAAATTCTCCGCCTCGAGAAGCTTACGCAAAATTGTCAGCGTGAATTCGTCGTCGTCGATAACCAGGAGTTTTCCAGCGTTGCTATACATGGATAATCTCAACACCCACTCAAATCGCTCCGGCAGACACAGCCGGGACTAAACGTAATCATTCCTATGCAACAGCGGCGGCCTAGGCAACTGCAACGGACTTCTCCGCACGAGGCAGATACACCGCGAAACGCGAACCCATTCCCGGCTCACTATCCAGCCAGATGTATCCGCCGCTTTGCTTCACAATGCCATACACACTAGCCAACCCGAGTCCGGCCTTCTTTCCTTTTTCCTTGGAGGCATAGAACGGCTCGAAGATATGAGCGCGCGCCTCGGCGTCAAAGCCGGTCCCGGTGTCCATCACCGCCAGCAGGACGTACTCGCCCGGCTTGGCCCCCGGATGCCAATGAGTGAACGCTTCATCCAGTTCCACGTTCCGCGTTTCGATGGTGATGCGTCCGCTCTGAGTCATGGACTCCCGGGCGTTCACCGCCAAATCCAGGATGATCTGCTCCAACTGGCCGCGGTTCGATTGGATGGAATACAAATCATCGCTGGTGGCCACCACTACTTCAATCTGTTCGCCGAGGAGCCTGCGCAACAGCGGCTCCATGTTATTCACCACCGAGTTCAGATCGATCACCTCGCGTTTGGTTTCCTGGCCGCGGCTGAAGGCCAGTAACTGGCGGGTGAGTGAGCTGGCTCGTTCATTCGCGTCATGAATGTGCAGGATGTGTTGGCGGACGGGGTCGTCTTTCCCAAGCGAATCCAACACCAGTTCGCTGTATCCCTTCACCAGCCCGAGTAGATTATTAAAGTCATGCGCCACTCGTCCGGCCAGGCGACCCAAAGCCTCCACGGCCTGGTTTTGGCGAGATTCCGATTGCGCCTGCCGAATGGCGTCAGCGGATCGGTGGGACTGCTTATCCTCCAGCAATTCCCGATCAACGGCATCGATCAAATCCTGTGTCTTCATGCCGGATTGGTAGGAAATCCAACCAGCGGCAAAGCTAATGGGAATGCGCTCCCCGTTCAACTCGGCTTCCATGCCGCTCATACGCGACAGAATATGCGGCACGCGCTCGATGGCCGATTCCGGCAGGACCACCAAAAACTCATCGCTGCCCGTGCGAACCGACAAATCGGCGTTGCGCAAGGAACGACGCAGGCACTCGGCAAATGTTTTGAGCACGGCGTCTCCACCCGCCGGGCCGTAGTAACTATTCACTTTGCGGAAATCGTTCAAGTCGATCTTCAACAGATTGAGTGGATATCCGTGCCGCTGGCAGCGGGCTAGTTCCGCAGTGAGGTGCTGTTCGAGAAAGTACCGGTTGTAGAGACCCGTCAGAGGATCAAGCAAGGTCATCTGGTGGAAGGTCTGGACTTCGGACTCCAGGCGCGTCCGTTCCGCCTTCTCCTCATCCAGACGGCCGCTGATACGAACAATGATTTTTTGTTGGTAGTAAACGTAACAGGCAAAAAGCAGGATGAGCAGCGCAAAAGCCAGCATCCCCTCTTGCGCGGGAGAAGAAAACCAAGACCAGGTGTGTCCGAAGATTGAAGAAGCCAGCAGGATCAGAATGGCCGAGGATAATATGGCAATCGCAGCGGAGAGCCAGCCCGGAAGCGCCCCTCTGCGCGCGCCTGGTCCGCTGGGCGGGACCTCTGGCACGGGCATCTGTGCGGATATCTGCGCGTTTTGGTCAACGGTCTCGGGCACGCCTAGTTCTCCCGCATCATTTTGCGAAACTCGGCGAACAGAACCGGATCCCACCAGCCGCGACTGACTTCTTCTTCCATCACCTGCAAGGCCTGTTCGGTGGAGAGTGGTCCCTTATAAGGACGCGCGGTGGTCAAGGCATCATAGACATCAGTGATCTGCAGCACACGCGCGCCGATGGGGATGTTTTCTCCCGCCAGCTTATCGGGATACCCGGTGCCATCCATTTTTTCATG
Organism: Candidatus Sulfopaludibacter sp. SbA3; assembly: GCA_945865705.1. Classification (GTDB taxonomy): domain Bacteria; phylum Acidobacteriota; class Terriglobia; order 2-12-FULL-54-10; family 2-12-FULL-54-10; genus SHUM01. The sequence goes on along the minus strand of CAMBEY010000006.1, from coordinate 2,341 downwards.
ATGGTGGCGGATGATCTTCAGCACCAGCTTAAATGACTTGAGCGGAGAGCAGATGCTTTCGCCCACCACGGGATGCTCGCGCATGATCTTCCACTCATCAGCAGTCAGCGGACCCGGCTTCAGCAGGATCGCATCCGGCACGGCAACCTTGCCGATATCATGGACGATTCCGCCGCGGCGCAGTGCCGTGATCTCCTCATCGGCCAAGCCCACGCGCGTGCCCAATTTGGCCGAGTATCGGGACAGCCGCTCACAATGTCCTTCGAGATAGGGGTCTTTGCCTTCAATGCTGCGGGCCAGCGCGAACAGGACTGACTCGGCGCGCTCCAGTTCATCGGTATAAGCCTTCAAGCTCAGCAGCGACTTCACGCGGGCCATCAACTCATTGCGGTCAATCGGCTTATTGATGAAGTCATTGGCGCCCACTCCAATGCCGCGTATGCGGTCCTGGCTGCTGGTGAGTCCGGTAACCAGCACCACGGGGACCAGCCGGGTCTCCGGGTCTTGCTTCAGGTGCGCGCAGACCTCGAAGCCGGTCATCACCGGCATCTCCACGTCCAGAAGGACGAGGTCCGGTTGCACGGAGGCGAATTCCTTCAGCGCATCCGCCCCATTAGCAGCCGCTACAACGCGAAAGCCCTGCGTGCGCAGCAGCGTCGCCATGTATTCGCGGAAGGCGGGCTCGTCATCGGCAATCAGAATCGTGGACGGCATTCATCTTCTCCTGGGAACGCGAAACCGCATACTCGCCATTCCCATGGCAGCTAGGGGGGGGGGGACAGGAATGGAATCATCCAACTAAGGACACAGGCAGATGATGTCCAGACTCCAGCCGGACCATCCCCTCCCTGAGTTTGCCCTCAGGCTTACTATCGGCTCGCGGACGGGGGCTGATTACTTTTTACTGACAATGAACATCCGTTATTGCGCCACGCCACAGGCCCCTAAAGTGCTACTTTACGGGAGTTTATGCGCACAGGACAATAGATCGTCGGTACTCTTATCTGTACATTATCTGTCATCGTTCATCAGCGAATGCCTAGCAGGGGCCAGTAGAAATTGACGGTGAGCAGGAGCATTACGAATTGGAAGAAGAGGAAGAAGGCGCCGATCTTGGCAATTTCCTTGGCGCCGTAACTATTGAACGTGTAACCAGCGATGAGCACCAGCGACTGATAGATAAACAACTTGCCGCCCGTGGCCACGCTCCAGATCAGCCCCAGCGCCATCGGGTTCAGGCTGGTGTCGTGCGCGAATTGCATGATCACCGGCATGCTCACCGAGACCATGGAAGTCTCCGAAGCCAACAGCAAGTGCGCCACGAATCCAGACCAGTAGAGCACCCATGTGGCGTTGGAGAGGCTGTTCATCATTGGCTCGACTGCGCCGAACATGGCCGTCGAGAGCACGCCCACCGCGCCGGTATCCCGCAACACCTCGGCCATGCTGAGCGCGGTGCCCATAAACAGGATGATAAAGAAATTAACTTTCTTCAGATCCTCCATCGTCGCCGCCCCAATCACCGGCAACGTCGCGGCCAGACCCACGCCCATCCCAATCACGCCGGGACCCAGGCCGTGCAGCTTGTCCGTGGACCACAGCAAGATGGCCAAGCCAGTCCAAAAAGCCGCGCGCATCTCTCGACCGGACCACGGCCCCAGCGCGTCCAACTGCTCGCGCCACGCCGCCTTGCCGCCGGGCATCTCGGACTTCTCCGGCTTATATGCCCGCTGGATGTACCACCAGATGGCCAACATGTTCGCTATCCCCAGCGGCAGATAGGCAATGAACCACTGGCTCCACAGCAACTGGACTTTGCCGTGTTCCACAATCAGCGAATGCGCCAGAATCGCCGGCGTCGAGCCCAGGATGGTCTTGTCATTTAATGTGGCGGAGAACGTGACCGCCAGAATCAGTCCCTTGGCCAGATTGCTCTTCGCACCCAGCCCAAAGCTGGCCGCCACGCCCAGGGCCAGCGATCCCAGCAGAATCACCCGAGGCGGGCCGGCCGGGATCATGGCGGTCATCACGAAATTAACCAGCAGCAATGCCAGCAGAATGCTCGAGTAGGACTTCCCGATCCAGGAGAGCACCAGAAAGGCCAGCCGCTTCGCCAGACCCGTCTCCGTTACCATCACTCCAATAAACAGCGCGCCCAGCAGGAACCAAGGCGCTTCGCTGGTGGCGAAGCCGGAAAACGCGGTGCGGATGGGCGCAACCTTGAACGCCCAGAACATCCAGCAACCAATCAGCCCGGTGATGGCGTGCGGCACGGCCTCGGTGATCCACAAGACCACCATGAAGCAGCAGATGGCCAGCGCGTGCTGCGCCCTCGGCTCCA
>CAMBEY010000005.1 GCA_945865705.1 Candidatus Sulfopaludibacter sp. SbA3 | reverse complement strand
ATCGCCGCGCCCGGCGTCAGCATCCTCGGCACCGGCCTCGCCGGCAGCTACGTAGCCTGGACCGGCACCTCCGGCTCGGCAGCCATCGTGGCAGGCTCCGCCGCCCTGATGCGCGCCATCGACCCCACGCTGACCAACGGCGTAGTAGTCAGCCGCCTAGCCCGCACCGCCGATGTGGCCGGCACCCAAGACCAAACCGGCAACGGCCGCGTGCAGATCGCCCGCGCCCTCGCCGACACCTCGACGGATTCCATCCAGCCCGCCGGCACCGCGCCCTTCGGCGATGGCGGCCCCTTTGTCGGGCCGTACCAAATTGCCGCGCGCAACTGGAGTCTTAACTTCGCGGGCACCGGCAGCGGTTCGGTGACGATCACCCCGAGCGCGGGCACCGTCAACGTGCCGACAGGATGTGGCGGTAGTGGTACCGCCACCACGGCTGCGCAGACCGCCACAAGCACATGCACGACCCCCGGTAACGGCCGTATCACTACCTCTAGTGACGGGGCGACTGTGACATTCAATGCAAGCGCCGGTGGAGGATCAACCTTCGCAGGCTGGAGCCTCCCGTCTAGTCTTAGCTCTTCGACGTGTACTGGTACAACCAATCCCTGCAGTGCTGTGTTGGGCGCCAACGCGGCGTTGACCGTTACGTTCACCGGCAATGTCAACACGACGACGACGGTTGCATCCTCGCTCAACCCGTCCATCTACGGCGACTCCGTGACCTTCACGGCAACCATCGCGCCGACGCCAGGCGCCATCGGCACCGTAAACTTCCGCGAGGGCACGACAACGATCGGTACCTGCTCCGCCCAACCCGTCTCCGGCGGACAGGCCACCTGCACCATCTCGACGTTGTCAGCAGGAACGCACAACACCATCAACGCCGTCTACAGCGGCGGCACCGGCTTCAACGGCAGCACCTCCGTTAACTTCACTCAGACCGTAAACCAGGCCACGGTGGCCATTACAGCGTCGAGTCATCCGGTAACTTACGGCGATCCAGTCCCGACCATCACACCGAGCTTTGGCCCTTTCAAGTTCTCGGATACCAGCGCGGTGTTGACCACGCAGCCGACCTGCATCACCGCCTACACGACCTCCAGCGCCTTCGGCACGACGCCTTCGACGAGCTGCTCGGGCGCGGCGGCCGCCAACTACACCTTCACCTACGCGGCGGGAAGCGTGACCATCAATCAAGCAAGTTCCACGACAGTAGTAACCTGCCCAGTGGGTCCATACACCTATACCGGCTCGCCGCAGACACCCTGCACCGTATCCGTAACGGGAGCGGGCGGGCTGAGCCTGACGCCGCCGCCGACCTACTCCAACAACATCAACGCGGGCACGGCTACCGCCAGTTACACGTATGCGGGAGACACCAACCATACGAGTTCCAGCGATTCGAAGAACTTTACCATCGACCAGGCTCCATCGGTGACGACGGTAACCTGCCCGGCGGGTCCATACACCTATTCCGGTTCGCCGCAGACGCCGTGCTCGGCGACGGTGACGGGCGTGGGCGGATTGAATCTGACGCCGACGCCGACCTACTCCAACAACACCAATGCGGGCACGGCCACCGCCAGCTACACCTACGCCGGAGACCTGAACCATACCGGTTCCAGCGATTCGAAGAACTTCACCATCAACCAAGCGCCGGTAACGGCGACGGCGGGCAGCTACAACGCCATGTATGACGGCTTGCCGCACAATCCCTCGGCTTGCGTGGTCTCAGGCGCCTTCACGGGCCACTTGACCTGCGCCAACAGCCCGGCCTCGGTGGGACCGGACGTCAGTTCCGGCGCGGTGACTCCGAATGTCAGCGGCACGGGATTGAGCAACTTCGCCATCACTCCGGTCAACGGTTTGTTCAGCATTACCCAGGCGCCTTCGACGACCACGGTGACGTTTGAGGCGGGTCCATACACGTATCGCGGGACAGCATTCACCGCTACGGCGAACGTGACGGGTGTGGGCGGGTTGAACCAGCTGGTGTCGGTGGTCTACACGGGCGACTGCCTGAACGTAACCAGCGCGAACGGCTGCACGGCGACGGCGAACTTTGCCGGCGACACCAATCATACGGCCAGCGGCGATGCGAAGAGCATCACCATCCTGCAGGCGCCGACCACCACGCTGGTTACGGTGTCCAACGCGACCTACGACGGCAATCAACACGGTGGCACGGCCGCCGTTACCGGGGCGGGCGGGCTGAATCAATCGTTGACGGTCAGTTATGTGGGCCGTAACGGAACGGTCTACCCGCTTTCGACGACGGCTCCCAGCAACGCGGGCGACTACACGGCCTCGGCCAGCTTCGCCGCCACCACGAACCATCAGGGATCGAGTGACGCAAAGGATTTCTCCATCGCCAAGGCCAGCTCGACTACGACTGTCACTTGCACGGCTGGCCCGTTCGTTTACAACGGCGCGCCGCACACACCCTGCAGCGTGTCCGTGACTGGCGCGGGCGGACTGAACCTGTCGCCGCCGCCGACCTATTCCAACAACATCAACGCGGGCACGGCTACCGCCAGCTACACCTTCGCGGGCGACTTGAACCACACGGGTTCGAGCGATTCGAGGAACTTTACCATCGACCAGGCGCCGGTAACGGCGACGGCGGGCAGCGGCTCAGGGTTCTATAACGGAGCCAGCCAGTCGCCTGCGGCGTGCGCGGTAACCGGCACGTACACGGGAACGTTGAGCTGCACGAACAGTCCGGCCTCGGTGGGCCCTGGCTTCGGAGTCTACCCGATCAGCCCGAGCGTGGTGGGCAACACGACGAACTTCGTGGTGACGCCGGTGAACGGATCGTACGAGATCAAGAAGGCGCCGGTAACGGCGACGGCGGGCAGCGGCACGGGAGTCTATAACGGGGCGTTGCAGTCGCCCAGCGCGTGCCTGGTGACGGGGACGTACACCGTCGGACTGAGTTGCACGAATAGTCCGGCGTCGGTGGGTCCGGCAGCAGCCACCTACCCGATCAGCCCAGTTGTGGTCGGCGACCCTGCGAACTTCCTTGTGTCGTTGGTGAATGGATCGTACACCATCGAGAAGAAACAGGCGGTGGCCACGGCGATTGACATCGCCGGCGTCTACAACGGCAGCCCGTTTGTGGGCAGCGGGACGTGCTCGGATGGCTTGACGCCGGTGATCAGCTACACGCCGGGACCGGGAGCGCCGGTGAACTTCGGATTGACCAGCTTCACGGTGACCTGCGGCGACGGCGGCGTGAACTTCTTAACGGGCATGGTTACCAGAGCAATCGACATCTCCAAGGCGCCCTCGACGGTAACGGTGACGTGTACAGCGGGAGCGCCGTACACTTATACGGGCTTGGCGCAGACGCCCTGCACGGCGGCGGCGACGGGCGTGGTCATGAGTGCGGTGGATGTAACGGCCTCGCTGATTTACTCCAACAACATCAACGCGGGATCGGCCACGGCGATAGCGAGCTGGAGTGGTGACCTGAATCACACCGGCAACACCGGCAACGGCGGATTCACCATCGCCCAGGCCACGGTCAACATCACGGCGTCGAGCCACTCACTAACTTACGGCGATCCAGTGCCGACAATTACGCCGAGTTTTAGCCTCTTCAAGAACGGGGAGAGCAACTCGGTGCTGAGCAGCCAGCCGATCTGCATCACGGGGTACACGATCACCAGCAACGCGGGCACGACGCCTCCGACAAGCTGCTCCGGCGCGGTGGCCGCCAACTACACCTTCACCTATACGCCGGGCAGCGTGACCATCGCCCAGGCGACGCTGACGATCACGGTGTCGGCGGCGAACGCGACCTACACGGGGTTGGCCTATCTCGGACCGTTCGCGTGCGGCGCGACGGGAGTAAACGGGGCGGCGCCGGCGGCCACCAAATCCTTCTTGGGAACCGGCGGAACAACCTACGCGGCCTCAGCGACAGCGCCGACCAACGCGGGGACGTATAGTCTGACGTGCTCGGCGGGTGGAGCGGGGAACTACCAGTTGGGGACGGGTGTGGCTGCGTTCACGATCAATCAGGCAGTGGCCTCGGTAACGGCCAACAACAAAATCAAGTTCTACGGCGAAGCCAACCCGACACTGACGGCGACGGTGGTGGGCCAGGTGGTTGGCGGCGACGTGATCAACTACACGCTGGCGACCACGGCGACGCAGTTCAGCAGCGTGGCGGGCAGCACCTATCCGATCACGGTGACACTGGGCACGAACCCGAACTACATTGTCACGCCCACGGACGGAACGCTAACAGTGAACGCGGCAGTGGCGACGGTGACGGCGAACAACAAGAACAAGACGTATGGCCAGATGAATCCAACGCTGGACGCGACGGTGGTGGGCCAGGTGGCTGGCGGCGATGTGATCAACTACACGCTGGCGACCACGGCGACACAGTTCAGCAGCGTGGCGGGCAGCCCGTATGCGATCACGGTAACGCTGGGCTTGAACCCCAACTACCTGGTCACACCCACGAACGGAACGCTGACTATTAATGCGCTGGCGACAAACACAACCTTCAATCCAGTTCCCAGCGCACCGTCATCCACGAATCCGACTACCGTGGTGTACAGTGATTCGATAACTCTAGCGGCGAAAGTTACGGCGACGGCGGGACCTCTGCAAGGCGTTGTGAATTTCTCCATCGGTGGAGTTCTCGTTGGGTCAGCCAATCTTTCCGGCACTCTGGCCGAAGAAACTGTATCCATAACGCCGGCGGTTACCAACAATGTCGGAACCCATGAAGTGAAGGCGGTGTACGTGCCAGCGGCAAATCCGGGCAATCACGTCACCAGTTTTGCGACCTATCAACTGACCGTGAAGCCGGAGAACGCCTTCCCCTTTAGCGCGGGAACGGGCGCTTACACGGGCCAGAAGTCCGCGTGGACTCCCACCGCCACCAGCAATACGGCCACGCTGACGCTGGCCGCCACCATCCTGGACGAAACCGATCCATTTGCGGGTGATATACGTACTGCGAAGATCAGCTTCGCCATGCGGAATTCCACGGGCGGACTTACACCGATTAACGGCGCCACAAACCTGACTGTGGGGTTGGTGACACCGGGCGATCTGAAGGTAGGCGCATCGGCCGTAACGTTGCAATTCAGCCTGAACGCCAATGAAATTTGTAACGTATTTACGGTCGCGGTGCAGGTGAGCGGGAACTATGCCATGCCGGCACCCAACTGGTTTGACACCGAAGTCAGCATCTGCCGATCCACTCCGGGCACTATTTTGTCGAACCCGAGCGCGCTCATCAGCAACGTCGGGTCCAATGGCATTCTGGCGCCCGATGCGATCGGAATCGTGAACACTCCGGGCGCGGCGGCGGCGGCGGTGAATTTCAACATCAAGTTCAACAATGCCGGCACGAACCCGCAGGGCAAGGCCGGATTGACGTTCTTTTCCAACCGGAACAGGTACGGCGTGATCGAAACTGATGGCAGCAGACACCAGTACATCATCACCACTAATGCCATCTCGACTCTGAGCGTGGTCGGCGGCACCGCGGCGGACTTCTCAGCCAAGTGCAATATCATCGACAACAAACTAGATAGCAATGGCATCGTGATCTCAAGCACTTCTGTTGATTCCGGCGCCATCATGCAGTTGTCCCTGGATGAAACGGCGCAAACGCTGGGAATCCAGATCAACGGCAGCAAGGGCGTCGGGGGCGTGTGGTTCTCGAGCCAGTGGACCGGCGCGACGACCGTTAAGAAACTGATTGAAAATTCGAATGCGATAGCTGTGCAATAAACCCGGAGTCTGCTCTACCTCGGTTGCCGAAAAAATAGAACCGTGGCGGCGCCTTCAACTGGCCGCCACGGTTTTTTGTTTGCTGACGTTCGTGCAGGCGAATCGAGATTAGGAGAATTGGGGATGGCCGGAATACGTCCCGGAGGACGCCGTTTTTGTCAGCGGAGCCGCGTAGCTTGTCAGATTGGACAATTTGGATTCTTTGGTGGGGGAGGCGCGGGGATAATCGAATGGAAAATTAGTCCGGAGTTTTCCCTGATCCCCATTCCCCAACCCCCATTCCCTGTGGTTGTCAATCTGGTCAGAGTGGACAGAACTGTGAAAGTGGGTACTTTGTGCACCGCCGCCGATTTGGACTATTTGGCGCGGACTCGCTGAGTCCCTTTCAGTTTGAAATCCAGCCTGCATTGGGGTACAAACATCTTAACCGTTAGGTCTGCCTGGTAAGCAGGCCGTGTTAGTCGGTTCTCGAAGGGGATACCCGGAAGAAATGACCAGCGCCCTGAGGGCGGCATGGCTTGCGCGTAAGGCGCTTTGAGCCGCGAAGATGCCTCACGGCGTGGCACAATCTGATTGGCCCGACGCGAACTTTATCCGACTTGGCAAAAGGAAATCCAAGCTTGCATTGAAACCACATTGGCGCCTAACTTATGGATTCGCACTCCTGGGCAATCCACATTGCACACTACGCCCGAGTAACGGAGTAATCGGAAATAATCTCCCTACATATTAAATGCGCAATCCGGAAATCTGAAGTCTTGCTGATTCCATAGAAGTCCGCTTCTGGGAAGTTGACCTATTTAATCTCAAGTAACGGCTTAGTAGAGACCTATCTTCCTGCGCTGGCCTTGTGGTCGGCAATACGGGTGACTGATGAACTGGCTCGGGAAATTGCTCCGCGTGCCCGCTGAGCGCCTCGGTTCGACATTTTGTGCGTACTTAGCGTTTTGGCGTTTAATTGAATGAGTAAGTTACGTATCTTCGGAAAGACATTTCAATTCGAGTCCCGCCCGGCTCATCATTGAAAGACCTCCCAACCCGGACTAACTCATTTTGACGCGACCGAGAACGCCGCATATGGCCCCAACAAACCGGACGGCGGTACTGCAGCCCGGAGAATTGCTGGTAGATTTTTGCGGCGTATGCGCGTTCGGGCGCTTCTCCGCAGTCCGGTTTTCGGATGATCGATCAGAATTCCCGGCCGAATAAGCGATTCTAGCGAACAATCTAAGTGCCGATGGAGTGCCGAGTTTTCTAACCGCCACCGCCCGCCATGCCATTTCCCATAATTCCACTTCCGCGGAAATATCCGGAGACTTTGAATTGCAGGAAGCGGGTGCCTTTCTCGGGCGTAAACAGCTCGTGCACCTCGTCTGCCTCCACAATGATCATGTCCCCGCCATTCCACTTCACCGTGCGGCGCTTCTCGTCCTTACCCTGTCGCTTCAGGTAAATTTCCATCTGACCGACCGGGTTATAATAGACGACTTCCCAGGCATGATGATGGTTGCCTTCCGCATGGGTACCTGCGTCGGCCTTCAAGTACTCGCGGTTCTGCCATTCAAACAGCCGGTTGCCAGCCATGCCTGCTTCAGCATCCACCCCTTTGGATGTATCGGTGGGTGGGACAACGTTGATGCCCTCTTCGGGATAGTCGGGATCGCCAAAAGCGATAGGCATCTTCATGGTCAGCATATTAGGAATGAAGTGCCCGATGGACATTAGCGAGTAATCCACTTTACCGCCGTTGCGTCCCGGTCGCTCCAGTTGGCGCGGTTCCTTGAGACCCTTCTCCCAGCGATCCTTAAAGACATAATCGCTTGAGAGAGCCAGAGCCGAGTTGCCGAACATTCTAGTCAAAAGCGGAGCAGAACTCATTACCAGGAAGCGGGCCGGTTGGGTCGATGAGGTATTTACAGTTTCGTGCCACGCGTTCAGCGAAGGCGACAAGACATCACTTTCTTTCCAGTTATACATCTTCTTGTTGGTACTTCCCGGCAACCACATTGTGGTGGCTCCCTGACCGGAAATAATCAGGATCATTTCCTCATAGAGATGCTTATGTGCGGCGAGCTTGCCGCCCGGGGGAAGTTCCACCAGCACCGCATCCATTTGGTGCAGGCGCCCTTCACCGTACTCACCTTTGCCAAAACGGGCGATTGTAGCCCCGTACTCTTTATCGAAATTCACGGGAACAGTCTTCAGCTGAACGGTTTCAGGCCGCAGACTGCTCTTCAACGCGGGCTTGGTTCCCTGCGCCTTCACCGCTCGCAGGCCAGCGGTCAGGGCCAGACCAAGAACGCCGAAAACCGCCGCTATTACTATTAACCTTCGCATGGTGCATCTCCTCTTGGGACGTAGAATCAATACACTCTTTCGTGTTACTGAAAATCGCAATCAATTCTAGAACAGCAACTTCAGCGCGAACTGAATCTGACGTGGGGTTGTGGCGGTGCTGCTTATCCGGCCCGCTGTCCCCAGCACCGATTCCACCGGCGGAACGGTAAGAGTGGTGGCGGCAAAGACGGTCCGTGTTGGGATATCGAAGCTGGCACGGTTCAGAATGTTGAAGACCTCAGCACGGAACTCCAACCGCCCCCCTTCCCCGAGCATGCCCAGCGCTGTATCCTTGGCCAGCGAGAAGTCCAAGTTGGCGAAGCCCGGCCCGCGAAGCGTATTCCTACCCAGATTGCCCAGAAAACCGATTTCCGGAACAGAAAAGGCACAGGGATCAAAGTACCGAGTTGGCGTGCCCAGTTTCTCACCGGCGGGAATTCCGGGACAACCCACGGTGGAGCCGGAGACGATTTCTCCCGAACTGCGAGTTGTGTTCAGATCCGGCCTGTCAATATTGGCTCCGCCACCGTTGACGAGTGAACGGGAACGATTCGTCTGCAGCGACGGCGTAAACGGGTAGCCGCTTTGGAGCGCGAGGATGCCACTCACCCACCAGCCGTTCAGCAGCTTGTTAGCGAGGCCTGAGGGAGCAGCCGGGCCCGGCACCCGATAGATGGCATTGAAACGCCAGTTATGCCGCACATCGAAAGCTGCCAGACCGCGATCTACCGAGCGATGCGTCGGATCAGCGCCGAACGTAGCGCTGGCGTTATTATCCACATTGAGCTGGCCCTGAGTTTCGTCAATGGTCTTCGAGAACGTGTAAGAACTCTGGAATTGCAACCCTCCTCCGAGACGCTTTGCGAGCCCAAGCTGTAGGGAGTTGTACCATGAGTTGCTCGCGCCCGTCTTGACTTCGATCGTTCCCCAATTGGGGTTTGTGCGCGGGGCATTGGCGGGCCAGAACTGTCTTCCGTCAGGCCGAATCTGCGGCACGGTCGGATTGCCCTCTTTGGTCTGAATCAGATTCAGGCCGCGCGACCCGCCATAGGTAGCTGTGAGGGCCATGTTATGAGGCAGCAGCCGCTCGACCGTGAGGTTGTACTGCAATAGGTGGGGCTGCTGGAGATGATAGTCCACGACCCGCAATGCGTTCCCCGCGGATTCGGGAGGAAAGCTCAGCGGCAGCACCAGAGGGGTACCAGCCGGCACGCTCACGCGGCTCAAGCTCGCAAAGGGAGGAAGAGCCCCGGCCGAAGCGCTCATTGCGTTGCCCAGATTGCCGATGTCATACAGCAAGCCGAAGCCACCACGGACTGAGGTGCGGCCATTGCCTTGCACATCCCAGGCAAATCCGAAGCGAGGACTGAAATTTTTCAGCGAGGGATTCTCGAACGGAGGCCCCAACATGGTGGTGCGGTCATTTACCATGTCGCGCAGCGCAGCAGAAATCCCGTCGACTTCCTGCGGCTGGGTGAGGAACTCGTAGCGGAGGCCAAGATTCAAAGTCAATCTTGAATTCAGTCTCAAATCGTCCTGTGCATACACGCCAAGGGTGGTGTATAGGAAAAATCGTGTGTTGATGGCTCCCGGCGTTACACCCTGAATGACACTGGGTTGTCCGTCAAGGAAGCGGGTCAGATTAGGGAATGTCACCGAGCCATTGACGTTCGAGCCGTTCAGTGTGAACTGTTGATATCGGTTGACGAGAGTCCCGAATTTTAGAGAGTGCCGCCCATGAGTGTATGCCATGTCGTCACTCCAGCTGTAGATATTCTGCACTTTCGAATTCGGCGCGTCCGATCCTAAGCCCGTGAATCCGCCAACACTGATCGCACCCATGGGACGTCCAGGCACTAGCGAATACAGGGGACCGATGAGATCGGATGGGTCGATGATGAAGGTCTTGGTGCGACTGAATGAGAAACGAAAGGTATTCAGCAGGTTGGGGGGAGAATACATGGTTCTCGGCCAAAGTTGTCCATTGGCCGCGGCTAGCGCGTGCGGTTGTGTATTCCTGAAAATCATGCGGTTCGACACGCTCGGCAGAAGTGGTAGTGTAGCGGATAAACGCTGAATCCTGATCACTAAGGGTATAGTCGGCGCGAGCCTGTCCGTAATCTTCACGTGTGGGCTGGCTGAAAGGGAAAGTATAGCGGTCGCCGGGAAGATTCGGAGCAGGATACAAATCCAGTAGAGGCCGGACGACGGGTGCCACCCGCGACAAATCAGGCCTCGCGGAGATTGGAATAGTGTCAGAGATCTTGGTAACACCCAACCGCTCGCGGAAGCCTTCATACACCATGTGGAAGAAGGCCTGGTCCTTTTTGATCGGCCCGCCTAGGGAAGCACCGAAGTTGTTGCGCTTAAACTCAGGCAGCCTGCCCGGTGTGCGCTCTGTCTTCAAATCGAAGAAGTTCCGGGCATCCAAGTTGTCATTACGCAAATATTCGAAGACCGAACCGTGGAAGGAGTTGGTGCCGCCCTTGCTTACGATCATCATCTGGCTGCCCATGGTCATGCCATACTCGGCGCCGAACCCACTGGTGATGACGCGATATTCGCGAATGCCCTCAATGCCCAGCGTGCCGCCGCTCATGGATGCGGTGTTGCTGCCGCCGTAGCTCTGCATGGGAGCTCCGTCGAGCAAGTAGCTGTTCGAGCGCACTGGAGCGCCGTTGCTGCTAAACCAAGTGCCGATGGTCTCGTTGCCCTGCGACTTGGAGCGATGTTCGCTTACGCCGGGCTGGAGAAGCGTTAGGCTGATGTAATTGCGGCCGTTCAAGGGAAGCTCGGCTACCTTTTTTTTCGTCCACCAAACCGCCCAGCGCACCGCTGGTGGTATTTACCAGCGGTGCCTCAGCAGAGACCGTTACGGTCTGCTCGATGCCACCTACTCCAAGCGTGAAATCCAGCACGGCTTCCTGCGCGACCGACAATGCCACACCTGTGCGGACCTCACTGCGGAATCCGGCCTGCTCGGTGCGCACTTCGTATAACCCTACCGGAAGTTGCGCCAAACGGTACCTCCCGTTGGTGTCGGTTGTTATGGATCGACTCTGGCCAGTTTCCAAATTGCGAACGGATACTGTGGCGCCGGGAATGACGGCGCTGGAAGAGTCCGTTACAACTCCCAGAATGGTTGCCGATGGCATCTGCGCCAAACTGGCACGGGGAAACGTGCAAAGGCAAGCAAGCGCCACTAAGATAACCGGCGCGATGACAGAAACAGAAGTACATTTCACGCTGTGGGCCACGGGGCACCTCATTCTCTCAGCCACAAGCCAAGTATTGAGAATTTGAGTCCTCCCGATTCGCGCAGTGTAAGCAATGTAAGAGGAGCCGAGGTATGCAAGGCTGTGCGGGAATGGCTGCAGGTGCCATCATGCACGACAGGTCAGATGTTACCGGCCCAATCTCCTTACGAATCCACTCGCACGCGTAATAGGACACACAACATATATGAAATTAAGGAGGGAACAACTACAGTCGCTTTATACACGCGCGGGTGAAAAGAGTCAAGCAGTTTCTAGAAAAATTTCTAGAAAAATTTGCATCAAAGAGTGTGGTGGATTGACCAGACCATGGGCTAACAATTGATGCCAGGAATCATCCAAGCCTCTCTCCCACGAGACTTAGATTGGCGGCAACAACAATTGTCATTCCAGCATTCCAGATATTCACTGCCGCAGGGCCCCATGAAGATCTTTACCGCCTCAGGTGCTGTCAACGGGACCTGCTGGCCGGGAAAAGTGTAAACTGCATAAGCAAGTTGCCGACTCGATCCTCAATAGACGCAGATGCTTAGCCACGAACCGCATGGTTTCAAAGGAGATTCCTTCATTCCCTTGAACTGTTCTCCCGTGGTCGCACAGTGTAGAGTTGTCCCAGACAGAAGAACGTGAAACACCAGCCGCATGGGGAGGGAGGAGGCCTGTGTTTGTCCCCAAGTCGCTCAGCGTTGACCTATCTTTTGCGAAAAGATAGGTCGCCACTACGCCGTCGCTCAGGGGAAATCGCCGTAGACACTTCTCTTGAGGATGATTCTGCTGGGTGCTATTTCGAAAGCGCTGCCAACCGAACTATTTGATCGAATGATTATTGTCCGGTGGAAGGAATCATTGTTGGTAAAGGCCGTCGAGAAATCCGCTCTCGTCGAGTTCTTTCATCAAGCTGTCGTCGTAGAAATCTTCCGGCTTGTATCTTCGGGCTTCGTTGCCGTCCCAAAGTTCCAGAGTTTTCTTAATCCCTTCCACGCACGGAAAGGGTTTGCGCGGCATTTCCTTTCCAGAAAGGTATAGCATTCCCGCAAACTCCCGGTCTTGCATTCCGTGCCATTTGGAAAGAACCTGGAGGACAGCAGCACGATCTTGATGGAAGATCGAGATCGCTTCCGCGGTGGCCTTGAGGAAACGACGTGATGCCTCGCGGTTCCGGGGAATTTTCAGCCACTCCCGCTCCACGCGCACGCTGCTGCCAGCGATAGATGCGTTCCAGTCACGCGTGTCGAACAGGGGCTGGTAACCCGCTTTGCGGGCCGCGGCGTAGGGCACCTCGTAGGCTACAAAAGCGTCCACCAACCCTTCGTCCAGGGCGTCATGACGGAAGGCATTGGACATGATGGAAATATCCTGCTCCCTGTTCCAGCCCATCTTCTGCGCCAACAATCGGGAGATGAAATCAGTCATGGCTCCCGGGCCGGAAATCCCCAGGCGCTTGCCCTTCAGCTCCTCCAGACTGCGAATGCCGCGCCGAGCCACGATATGCCAACGAACCACGCAATCGGTGGTGGCCAGCATGATACGCAGATGGGCACGAGCGTTGGTCATGATCGAAGCCATCATGGGAGTACCGCCGTCCACGCTGATGTCGGGACGTTCCGGCCGCTCGACCTGCACATTGACCCCACCCTTGGCGTCCGGCATCCCCCACTCGTCGTCCACGTCCGGCATCCAAAGTTTCACATCCAAGCCATACTTCTTATAGAGACCTCGTTCTTCGGCGATCACAAATGGGAGCTTATTGATGGAGCGATTCAGCAGCTCAACTGTAAGCGGAATCACGTCGGGCTGTTGGCCATTTGCCGGGCAAGGCACACTGGCCACCATCAGCACCGCCGCAGCACAAATACAGAAGACTCGGACCAACAAAATCTGAAACTGTTTCATTCATGTTCTCCCGTCCATTTGAAGATGCACGCCCATAATTGAGCCGGCCCGTTACTTCTTCTGGTAGAGACTATCAATGAATCCGCTCTCGTCCAGTTCCCGGACAAAACGGTCGTCGTAAAAGTCCTCGGGCTTGTGCCGGCGCATGCTGAGCGAGTCGTAAAGCTGCATAGTCTTCTTAATGCCTTCGATAGCAGGATAGGGCTTGGTGGGCAGCGTGTCAGCTACAAGATAATTGGCGTTCTGCTTTTCGCGGTCACTCACGCCATACCACTTGGCCTGTGCGCGGAAGGCCACTTCGCGATTCTGCTTCAACAGCGCAATCGCCTCCACAATTGACTTCACGAAGCGGCGAACCGCCTCGGGATTCTCGCGGACAAACTTCTTTGTGGAGACCAATCCGGAACCGGCAATCGGCACCGGCCCCCAGTCTTCGCGCAGATCGGCGATGGGGAGGATGCCCTTGGACTTGAATTCGACCGTGGCCATGCCGGGGCTGATGAAGGCATCCACCTGATCCTTTTCCAGGTTATCCACGGAGATAGCCTCGGACATGGGGATGATGTCCTTGACCGGATCCCAGCCCATGCGGCGGCACATTTCCAGAATGATGAAGTGGGTCATGGCGCCCACGCCGGAATAGCCGATGCGCTTGCCCTTCAAATCTTCCAGACGCTTGATCTCCGGCTTGGCGACGACCCACCAGTGGACGATATGGTCGAGGCTGCCGATGATGACGCGGTCCAGCGAATCGACATTGGTGGCGACACTATGCACCAGCGGCGTGCCTCCTCCGATACCCACATCGGCACGGTCCGTGCGGACATATTGTTTAGGGACGATGATTCCGTTGCCCTCGGCGATCTCTGCCGCGCCCGTGGTCACCCACATGTCCACATCGAGCCCGTTGCGCTTGAAGATACCCTCCTCGAGCGCAACTACACCGATGATCTTGGTGATATCCACGTCGC
This sequence comes from Candidatus Sulfopaludibacter sp. SbA3, assembly GCA_945865705.1. Taxonomy (GTDB): domain Bacteria; phylum Acidobacteriota; class Terriglobia; order 2-12-FULL-54-10; family 2-12-FULL-54-10; genus SHUM01. The sequence goes on along the minus strand of CAMBEY010000005.1, from coordinate 17,287 downwards.
CGAGCGAAACCTTAAGACGAATGGGCGACGCTGGTCCGGCCGCGCCCGGCATGGTCTGCGCTGCCAGCCGAACCGCGCCAGAAGTCAGCAAGAGTGCGGAAAGACTCAACGCCAGACGCGTGCGGAGGCAGATTCCGCCGATGAGTTTCATAAGATTCCTCCCGGAAAAAGACGCTCGCAAAAATATACAGCAGCACAGTAAATTCGTTTGGAGTACATTCCAAGTAGCCGAGTACCTGTACATGTTACGCTCTTTCAGCACTTCGTGATGCTCGAATAGTACTTTGCCCAATCTGGTCCTTCCGCAATCAATTATTGGTGGCTTAGCCATATCTTAATTTCAAACAAATACGCTTACTTTGGATTTTCGGTGTTGGGGGCCGACTATTTGCAAAAATCGCCATGAAGGATCATAAAATCAGTAAATCAGTAAATGGCGATGATCTGACCAACAGTAGATTGCGGAAACACCCAAGTAAACAATCCCCCAACTAATTCCCCCGCGTTAACTTGACGGATGCCCGCGCTGCGCCTAAGATGAATATGCGGGGTGGAGCAGCCTGGTAGCTCGTTGGGCTCATAACCCAAAGGTCGCTGGTTCAAATCCAGCCCCCGCAACCAACCTTTCGGCAATACTTCCAATGACCAACTCAGCGCCTCCGTGCCTCGGAGGAATTCCCTTTCGGCTTGGTACATTCTCCCAACAATCCATCCATGTGAAAAGTTGCACCAATAATTAGGGCCAGCCCGCTTAACTGCCCGCTTAACTGCTTGACAGGCTGTCCCCTAGTTGATATAAGAGGCGCAGTCAAAGGCTTGATTTTTGATTAAGGACTAGGGAACCTAGCTATTGCCGTTAGGAGACCTCAGAACTCCCAAGCTTTAGATAATTCACAAGGTGCTGGAGGGCGGTATGACCGGATTGTTTCCGAATTCAATTAGATTGCGTTTCATCTTCGGAGGACTGGCCATCATGGTGTGGACCTCCCTTGCCTTGGCTCAACTCACCACAGGAACCATTAACGGAATGGTTACCGATCAATCCGGCGCCGCTATTCCCAACGCAGCAGTAACAGTGAAGAACGTGAATACAGGAACTTCCCGGGCCACGGTGACGGGGCCAAACGGGCGGTACGAAGCGCCCAACCTGCAGCCGGGCAGTTATGAGGTGAGCGCAACCTCCGCGGGCTTTCAGACCAGCGTGCGAGCCGGCATTGGACTGACTATTGGTCGCGTCGCGGTGGTTGACCACCGGCTCGAGGTCGGCAACGTCGCCGAGCAAGTTACGGTCACCGGCGAGGCTCCGCTCATCGAGACCACCACTGCAACGGTCGCGCAGGTGATTGACGTCGAACGCCGCGTCGAGGAGTTGCCGCTGCGCAACCGCGACCTGACGCAGTTTGCCTTCCTACAGCCCGGCGTGCTGAAGAGTCCCGCCGGCGTGGGCGGCATTCAGGCGGGCATGGGCGACAAGATCACCGTGGCGGGTGCGCGCGGCACGCAGAACCTGTTCCTGATGGATGGCGTCTCGAACTCCGATCTATCAAGCAACCCGCAGGGCGCCGGCGGCGCGTATACGGGCGCCGAGACGGTGAAGGAATTTCAGGTGGTGGTGAACAACTACTCCGCCGAATACCAAAGCGCGGCGGGCGCTATCATCAGCGCGGTCACCAAGTCGGGCACCAACTCGATTCACGGCTCGGGTTTCTGGACGCTGCGCAATGACAATCTGGACGCCTCCAAGTGGGAGGACAACGCGCTGGGCGGCGGCGTCAGCAGCGAGTTCAAGCAGAACCAGTACGGCGGCTCACTCGGCGGACCCATCCGGCAGGACCGCACCTTCTACTTCGCCAGCTTTGAAGGTATGCGCGAGCGCGCGCTGAACACCGAAAGGTTTACTACGCTGTCAAACGAAGGCCGCCGCGGACAGGGCGTACGCAACAGCACGAATCCTGTGCAGGTGGTGAATGTAGCCGTTGACCCTCGCATCGTACCTTATCTGGCGCTGTGGCCCGTGCCGGGCGTGGGGAATACACCGCTGCCGAACGAAGGCACCGATCCCGGGACTATGGTCATTTCGGGATTCGAGCGGCGACCGGTGGATGATGACACGGCAACTGGCAAGCTCGACCATCATCTTTCCAACGCCAAGGCTGGCATGATCGCGGTGACATACAGTTGGAATGACAGCTCGCGGCTACCCTGCGGATTCCTTTGCGATCTGACCGAGGTGGCCACGGCGGCCACCAGCAAGAAGCAGACCTTGGCCGTGAATCACACCTCCATACTCTCGCCGACCCTGATCAATGAAATGAAGTTCGGCTACAGCCTCAGTGAAGTGGCCGGCGACCTTGCGGTGGGCTCGCGCGACACCAGCGCGCTGCGCTTCCATCCGGACCGCGACCGAGTGGGTGAAATCGGCATCACCAGCAGCCTCACTCGCGTTGGTTATCGAGTCAACCCCCAGGCTACCACCCAGAAGGCGCTTCAGTTCAAAGAGGGAGTTTCCCTCACCAGCGGCGATCACTCCTTGCGTTTCGGCACGGAGATCAAGCGCTTCCGCTATGTTCAGGACGCCTGCAGCCGCGGCTGCAATGGCATCTTCGCCTTCAACAGCCTGGCCGACTTTCTGCTCAACAACGCCAATGATTTCCAGGTATTCCGTCCCGGCGCCGAGAGCCCCACGCGCAATCTGCGTCAGCTTCTGTTCGGCGGCTACTTCCAGGACAACTGGCAGGTGGCGCAGTCGCTCACCTTTAACCTTGGCCTGCGCTATGAGTTCGTCACCGTGCCGGATGAGGACGATCACCTGATCTCGACGCTCGAGAGCATCTTCGATCCGTTCGTCTCCGTAACCACCCAGGTGGCGGCACAGTACAAAAACGAGCCACGGCCGTTCGTAAAGTCCGACATCGTCGAGTATTTCCAGAACCCCACGTTGAAGAGCTTCAGCCCGCGCTTCGGCTTCGCCTGGGCGCCTGGCGACCGCACCTTCTCCGTACGCGGCGGCTATGGCATCTTCTTCGATTACCCGGTGCTCTATCAGTTGCGCACCTCGCTCCAGGAGCTGCCGCCGTTCGTGGAAACCGCTCGCCTGCGCGCCACTGGCGCTGGTTCGGTACCGGCGAACCGCTCCCTGCAGATGGCGCCGAATGCCGTGAATCAGTATCTCGATCTGATCAATAGCCCGACATTCTCTACATTTAATCTGCGCTACATGGAACCGAATCAGTCGAACGCCTATATCCATCGCTGGAGCATGACGCTGCAGAAAGCATTCGGCACGGACTGGGTGGCCTCGGCCGGGTACACTGGCTCACGCGGTTTGCATCTGCTGCACCAGACACTGCCCAACATCCGTCGCTGGGATGGTTTCCCGAACAATCCTACGGGGCGCAAGCATTTCTCTGCCGGTGCGGCGTTGGTTAATCCTAACTTCGGCGAGATGCGCGCGCAGTCCTCCAACGCCAACAGCTACTTCCACGGCCTTGCTGTGGGCGTGCAGAAGCGCATGGCGCAAGGCTTGCAGGTGCAACTCGCCTACAATTTCTCGAAGTCTATCGATCAGGGCTCCGGCGTCACCAGCGGCGGCGACGAACTGCCGCAGGGCCAGCGCGGCATCTACTACTGGGACATGCAGGAAAAGCAAGGACTCTCCGGCTTCGACATCCGCAATTCCATGACCACGAATTTTACTTATGAACTGCCAACCAAAAACCTCACCGGCATCGCGGGCGCCATCGCCGGCGGCTGGCTAGTGAATGGGATACTCACGCTGACGGACGGGTATCCGCTCTCCGTGCATGACAACAGCGCTACCCAGAACACGCTGATCGGGTCGGTCGAGTCACTGCGCGTGAATCTGACTCCCGGTGGCAACAGCAATCCCGTGCTGGGCGGTCCAGACAAGTATTTCGACACTACCCAGTTCGTGCCTTCCGAGCCAGGCTATTTCGGCACCTTAGGCCGCAACACGCTCATTTCTCCTGGGCTGGCCACCATGGACTTCTCCGTACAAAAGAACTTCCAGTTCCAGGAATCGCATCGTGTGCAGTTCCGCGCGGAGTTCTTCAACCTCTTTAACCGACCGAACTTCGGCTCGCCGGGAACCACCATTTTCACCAACGGTTTGTTGGCCGCCGACGCTGGCCGTATCTCCACCACTCGCGGCTCGGCGCGGCAGATTCAATTTGGTTTAAGATACAGCTTCTGATGCGTCGGAGTCGGATCAATACCGGGAGGTGAGAATCGTCATGGAAGAACCAGAGAAGAGTTCGCTAGATCGTCGCAGCTTTCTTAAAGTAGCTGCTACTAGCGGAGCGGCGCTCGTTGCCAGCACTCAAGCTCTGACTGCGCAGCAACCCGCGCCAGCTGGCGCTGTGGCGGCCCCAGCTGGGATGGCGGCCCAAGGTGTAGCCGAGACCACGGTAGAGGTCTTGAGCGAGGAGCGCCACGGCTCCGACTTCATGATGGACGTACTCAAGCCGTTGGGCTTCGATTATGTCACCATTAATCCTCACTCCGACTCCGGCGGTCTGCAGGAATCCATCATCAACTACACCGGAAACAAGAACCCGGAACTGATCACCTGTCTGCATGAGGAAGCCGCGGTGGCTATCGCCCACGGCTTCTTCAAAATTGAAGGCAAGCCTCTGGCGGCTTTGATTTACAGTTCGGTGGGTTTGCAGCACGCATCCATGGCGGTCTACAGCGCGTTCTGCGACCGCGTGCCGGTTTACCTGCTACTCGGGAACTCCATTGAAAATCCCAATTCCAGAAGCGCGCAGGACCCTGTTGGCATGGCCCGCGATTTTACCAAGTGGGATGACTCGCCGGTTTCGCTGAGCCACTTTGCGGCCTCCGCGGTCCGCGCCTATTCCGTCGCTATGACACCTCCACAAATGCCCGTGGCGATCACCGTGGACAAAAGTTTACAGGAAGATCGGATTCCTGCGGGCACCAAGCTGCATATCCCCAAGTACACTCCGAATACGGCGCCGCAGGGAGATTCCGCCGCAGTCGCTGAAGTTGCGCGGCTTCTGGTAAGCGCGGAATTTCCGGTGCTTGCCGTCGAGCGCGCCGCGCGCACCGCAGCCGGGCTGAAATATATCATCGAGCTAGCCGAGCTTTTGCAGGCCGCGGTCGTGGACACCATCCAACGCATGAACTTCCCTTCGAGGCATCCGCTCAGCCAGGAGAGCAGCGTGTTGCGAACTGCGGACGTGGTGCTGGCGCTGGAGCATCCGCTGCTTTCGCGATCCAGTCTTAAGCCGGGCGCCAAGCTGATCAGCATCAGCTCGTTCGACCTCTTTACGCGGAGCAACTACTGGCATTTCGGGAAATATCAGGAAGCGGATGTGCCGATCGCGGCCGACGCCGAGGCGACGCTTCCCGCGCTGATCGAACAAGTCAAGCGACTCATCACCTCTGATCGCAGGATCGCGTTCGCTGCTCGCCGCGTAAAACTGGCGGAGGCCCACCAAAAGTCCAGAGAGCGGGACCGCGTGCTGGCCTCGCATGGCTGGGACTCCAGTCCCATTAGTACGGCTCGGATCGCAGCCGAGTTGTGGGAGCAGATCAAAACCAAGGATTGGTCATTGGTTTCCCGCAGTGACGGTATGAGCGATTGGGCGTGGAAGCTATGGGATTTTGAGAGGTATTATCACCACATCGGACAGTCTGGGTCGGTGGGCATCGGCTACAGCAATCCGGCGGCTGTGGGAGCGGCGCTGGCGAACAGGAAGTATGGTCGCCTGTCCATCAATCTGCAAAACGACGGCGACCTCATGTTTCAACCGGGAACATTGTGGACAGCGGCGCATCATAAGATTCCGATGCTCACCGTCATGCACAATAACCGGTCGTACAATCAGGAAGTGATGGTGGTGGCGCGGATGGCGGCCGAGCGCAACCGCGACATCAGCCGTTGCCACTTTGGTAATGTGTTCGACAAGCCCCACATTGACTATGCCCAACTCGCGCGTAGCTTGGGCTGGTACTCGGAGGGCCCCATCGACAATCCGCGTGAACTCGGGCCGGCCATCCGCCGTGCACTAGCGGTAGTCGAGCGTGGCGAGCCGGCGTTGCTCGATACCATCACGCAACCGAACTAGGCACGCAACCGTACTAGGCACACAACCGTACTAGGCACACAACCGTACTAGGCCAAACCGTGGAGGTCCTTGTGAACCATTTCGTGGTGTGTCGTGTTTCAGGAAAATTGGTCATTGAGGCGATGCTGTTCTTGCTGGTCATGCTGCTGGCCATCCCATCGGCAACCGTTCAAGCCCAGCAACCAGCATTGTCACAGGCCGCTCCCTCGGCGGAAACTATCGCAAAAGGAAAGCAGAATTTCGTAACTTATGCCTGTTACGCATGCCACGGTTATTTCGGGCAAGGAGCCGAGACCGGGCCGCGCATTGACACTAGCCGCAGAACGCTTGCAGCCTTTGTGAGCTTCGTGCGCAAGCCGGGCCGCGCCATGCCGCCATACAGAACGCAGAGTCAAATCTCAGACTCGGCGCTGGCGGAGATCTACGCTTTCCTCAAGTCGGTGCCGCCGCCTCCCGATCCCAATAGCATTCCCCTCCTGAATACCAAATAGACAATAGATATCTGTTCCCGGTTGTGCCTTTTGCATCGGCATTTCCATGCATCTTCCTCTCGTGGATATCCTCCCTCTTCGGCTGGCACTGAAATACTCCGTTCTTCTGTTTTCCTCGTACAACGACATCGAGGCGAAAGAGAGACTCCAGAATATCTAGCGCTGCCAAACTATAGCGATTGGAAGTAGCGCGACAGAGACAGGATGCGCGCCGGGGAGTTGCTTCAGAAGGCAAACATGTGGGTGTACTTGACCGTGAAACTTTTGTCGGTCTTGCCCGCGCCGCTGGTGTCTCGCGCTTCGTTATAGACCAGGAACAGGTCGCTCAGCGGGTGGTGGATTAAATCATAGCGGATGTTGGAGGTCAGTTGTTTGCGGTCGCTATTGTATTGCAGCAGGGCGCTGAGGTACATGCGGGTGCTGGAATAGTAGCTGATCCGCGTGCTGAACAAGTGAGTCGAAAATATAGCGCTCTGCCCCGCAACGCCGTTCACGACGACGCTTGAGAGCGCGATGCGATTGATGGAATACCTGGGCTCGACTGCAAAACGGTAGCTGGGGCGGAAAGCGCCGGACAGATTCACCGTGTTCTTGTTGCCCCCATAATATGGGCCCTTCTCCAGAGCGAAATTAGCGGACAGCACCTTGCTGGGATCGGAGCCGAGTTCCACAGAATAAAAATAATCTTCGTATTTGCCGGCGGGAATCGTCACCGACGGAATCAACGGATTCCTGCGAATCTCAAAGGGAGCGTCGAGCCGGTCGAATTGCGGGTCGAAGTGGACCTCCATGCTGGCGCCACTATGAAAAAACACCTGCAAGGCGTAGTGGTTGTTCGTGGTTACCAGTCGATTGCTTTCGTCCATAAAATAATTCACCAGAATATGGGGATTGAATTCACGGACAAAACGACTGCCCTTCGGACGGATATACATGTCCGAGCGGTGGCGCACGAAGCGGGTTCCGGTGCGCTGCGTGAAGCCCACTTCCGGGTTGAAGTTTTCCTGCAGGTCGGTCCACACGGTCAGGCTCTTCCAGAGACTGTCGTGATATAGGAAGCTGACTTTTTCGGCCAGGTCCTTGCCCGCCACCCCGTCAGTGCTGGTCTTGGCCAGAAACGCATTAACGGAGTAGTTCTCGTGAATTCGCAGATTGGCATCGACGCCCATCGTGCGGTTATAGTCTTTTCCCTGCGAGGCCTGGCGGTTAATGAAGATGGCGCCGATATCGGAGTTGGCCAAAATGTTGCGCTTCACGCGCAGCACGCCGAAATTATCACCCTGAATATCCTGGCGCACGAGGTTGCCGGATTTGTCCGTGACAAATTTGCTGTGGTCCTTCGTCTGCATCTCAAGGAAGCCCACGCTGTAGTTCCCGATCTTGCCGGAGAGCCGTCCGCCGCGAGGCCAATGCGGCGGCTGAAAAATATTTGCGTTTCGAGCGAGCGATTCGGGCCGCGCTCGCCCTGGAGATCGCCGAACTGGAACATGCCGTCGTTTTCCAGAAAGAATTCCCGCTTCTCCGGAAAGAACAACGAGAACCTCGTCAGGTTGACCTGCTGCTCATCCACTTCCACCTGCGAAAAATCTGTATTCGCGGTAAGGTCCATCGTCAGCGATGGGGTCACGCTATATTTGACATCGACTCCCTGCTTCGATTTGTTGACAAGCGGTTCACGCGTGAAGTACTTGTTCAGCTCCCCGACTACAAATGGTTTCACGCGCAGGTTGCGACCGCGGTGTAACTCTTCCAGCCCCAGCAAATTGCCCGCCAGCGAAAGACGGTTAATGTTAAAGCGTCGAGGAATAGGTGCCCAAAATGTAATTTCGTTCTTGCGTCGAATGCGGCGCGAAAAATTAATTCCCCAGATTTGCTCCGGGCGGGCCTCATCGAAGCTGAGGCTCTTGAACGGAATCATCATCTCAGCCGTCCAGCCATCGCCATTCATGTGCGCACGAACATCCCACACCGTGTCCCAGTCCGCGTTGTTGGTTCGACCTTCATCCATTGTCTGGACATCCCGCTTGGCGCCTTCCGGATTGGTTACGAACAGGTAGCCGTTACGGCTGTCCTGAAAGGTGTCGATGATCACCTCGAAGGTGTCGGTACTGTTGTTGTTGAAATCCTTCTTTAGTGAATTGATGATGATGTTGGCGTCTTTTTCATCGTGGCAGTTTACCCCGATATATAGGTTCTCATCATTGTAGAGAATTCGAACTTCGGTATTTTCTGTCGCAGGCTCTCCCTCCGCGGGGTCGGACTGCACGAATCCGGAGGCGGGCTCGACGCCTTGCCATTCCGCTTCGTTCAGTAATCCATCCAGCAAGATGGGCGCGGTCGCGTGGACCGCAATTAGTGATTTTCTTGCGTGTGGAGGGGTGCCACTCGACGGGGGCTGCTGCGCAACTATTGGCGAAGTATTCGCAAGAATGAATACGACGAAAAAGATCAGGAGTAACCTATAGTGCCGAGCGGTATCTATTCGGAACCAGCCTTCGATTGAGCACACCAAATTGATTGTCCTTCCTTGCGATTCGGAGTGTGCCCAGCTCAGCCAGACTTTCCGTTTTTGATTCCGATCATGGGGCAATATAATATTGACCGCAAACTAATTTCCCAAACCATTAACGAAAAGTCGTCTGGTAATACTCTTCGTCTGACTTGGCAATTCAACCGCACTCGCTACTTAGCAGTACTATGATGAGAACCTCGTAGTAGCCCATGATAGAATACAGTCGTCGAGGCAGGCAATCTTGCCGCTCAAGTGAACATGCAAAATATCCTTTTCCCAACTTCGCAGAAGACATCGCGCTCGGCGGAACTTTTCGAGCGCGCGCGCAAGCTCATTCCCGGTGGAGTGAATTCGCCTGTGCGCGCTTTCCGGGCGGTGGGCTCGTCGCCTGTCTTCCTTGTTCGCGGACGCGGCTCGAATGTCGTGGACGCTGATGGCAAGCATTATCTCGATTATGTCGGTGCCTGGGGGCCGCTGCTGCTGGGCCATGCCCATCCCGACGTGGAGCGCGCTGTGGGCCAGGCGCTTGAGCGCGGCACGGCCTTTGGATTCGCCACCGAAGCCGAAGTCCGGCTAGCCGAGTTGATCAATGAAATTGTTCCTTCCGTCGAGAAGGTACGCCTGGTTACGTCGGGGACGGAAGCCACCATGTCCGCCATCCGGCTGGCGCGCGGCTTCACGGAGCGCAAGAAGATTATCAAGTTTATCGGCGGCTATCACGGGCATGTCGATTCGCTGCTGGTGAAGGCTGGCTCCGGCGTGGCGACGTTTTCCTTGCCCGACTCCGCCGGCGTTCCCAAAGAGTTTGCCGATCTGACGCTCGCGCTGCCGTATAACGACGTGGCCACCGCCGAACGCGCCTTCGCGGAGCACGCCGGGCAGATTGCTGCCGTGATCGTCGAGCCGGTGGCGGGCAACATGGGCTGCGTGCCACCCTCGCAAGGGTTCCTGCCCGCGTTGCGCGAGTTAACCCAGCGCGACGGCTCGTTGCTGATCTTCGACGAGGTGATGACTGGCTTCCGCGTGAGCCGCGGCGGCGCGCAAGAACTTTACGGGATTCGACCCGATTTGACCACGCTGGGCAAAATCATCGGCGGCGGTCTGCCCATCGGTGCCTATGGCGGCCGCGCCGACATCATGGACATGGTCGCACCCGAAGGACCGGTGTATCAAGCAGGGACGCTGGCGGGAAATCCTCTGGCGGTAGCTGCGGGAATCGCCATGCTGGAAGAGTTGCGCCGTCGCCCGTTGCTGTACTCCGAGATGGAAGCGCGCTCACAGCGGCTGGCCGACGGCCTGCAAGAGTTGGCCGTGGATGCCCGCATCCCCACTTGCGTGAATCGCGTGGGCTCCATGCTCACGCTCTTCTTCACGCCCGGCCCGGTGGTGGATTGGTCGAGCGCCGAACGCGCGGACCGCGACCGCTTCGCCAAATTTTTCCATCTCATGATCGAGCGCAACATTCTGCTGCCGCCCTCGCAGTTCGAGGCGTGGTTTGTTTCCGCCGCGCACACGGATAAGGACGTCGACATCACGCTCGACGCCGCCGAAGAGGCCTTCAACGCCTTGGCCCAGGAACTTTCCTAACAGAGCCACGCAATTTGGAATGAAGCGGTTACGAGCGGCGCAGGGCGGCGGCCATATCCTTGACCATATCCAGCAATTGGTCGCGCTGCTGCGTGGTAAGCTGCGGCAGGAGGGTCTTCAACTCCGCCAAATGCTGGCTGGCTGGATCGTTGGCTTGGGCGGCGGCGACCGCCAGCGATTCCGCGGAGGGCTTGCCGTCGGGAGAAAAGAAGTCAGCAAGCGTCACGCCCATGGCGGAAGCAAGCCTTTGCAGCGTGGCCAGTGAGGGAATGGTGTGGCCATTTTCCACACGTGAAAGATACGAGCGCAGGATGCCAGTGCGCTTCTGCATCTCCCCTTGCGAGAGTCCTTTGGCCTGACGGATATTCTTGATCGCTTCGCCTAGATTCATTTCGCTGCTTCCAATCCTTTCATCCTCAGCCATCGCCGCAAAGTGTACCATAGCCGGCCGGATTATCCGCCGGGAGTTGCCGCCGTGGGGGCCGCCGCCGCTGCGTCTTCCATCGCCTCCGGAGCGGGCTCGGCTAGCAGGGTCTGAATGATCTTCTCAAGATTCTCATAATTGCGGCGTGCGGCGCGGTCGCGAGAATTTTTCTCATATCGGCCATCGGGTTGCACATAGCGCACCAAACCCTGCCGATCGATTAGAAATGTTGCCGCCAGGCCCTCCACGTCGGCGCGGTTCATCCAATAGCGATTAACCGTCTGCCAAGTGGAGTCAATCCCAATGGGGAAATTGAATGACAGGGCCAAGGCAAGATCACTCACTTCCGCCGGGTCAACTGAAGTGGGTGTTGGCGAAGGCGCATAGATGCCGACTGGGGCCAGGCCCTGTGCCTGATAGGTCTTGATAAGATCGCGCAGGCCCGCGGCTCCCTGCGGACTGTCATTCAAGAAACGGAGCAAAATCACCTTCCCGCGCAGCTTGGCGGTCTCCAGTATTGGGGAGTTGGCCGGTAAGTTAACCCATGCGCGCAGGTTCCAGCGCGGAGCCACCTTGCCGATCATCTCCGGCGGCGGCGCCAACTCATTGGCCGAGAATTGTGCCGGAAGTGGAAGACTCCACAGCAGCACGGCAAAAATTGCGGCAAAGAATTTCCCTCGTTTGGAGACAAGAGCGCGGCGAGAGTTCCGCAATCTACTTCTCACGAACCAGCCCCGGTCATCTCGATTCAGCAATTGAACCTCCGCAACCTTTTGGCGATTCTAGCACATTCGCCAGGGACGCAGCACCAACAGCTACCAGCAAGCATTTTTCACCTGAGACGCCAGCGATCTCCGCTTGCTTGTGTTTTCGGCCATTTCGCCTTACGATAAAAGTCCGATTTCCTCCTGGCCAAAGCGGCTGTCGATGATCTCGCTTGAACTCGAATGCGAGCGCCGTGCAAGGCGTCAAGTGTCCACACTGAAAGGGTTTGCAGAATGCCGAAGTCTTACAGCGAATTGTACGACAAGCTGCTCAAGCTGGAAGAGCGCGTGCAGCGCGGCAACCCCAAGGCCATCGACAAGCAGCACAAGGAGGGCAAGTGGACGGCGCGCGAGCGGCTGGCCAAGCTGCTTGATCCCGGCTCGTTCGTCGAGGAGTTCATGCTCGCTGAGTCGCAGAGCGTGGACTTCGGCATGGCCGAAAAGCGCGAGCCTACCGACGGCGTGGTCGCCGGATACGGCAAGATCAACGGGCGTCCCGTCTATGCCTACGCGCAGGACCGCACCGTGCTGGCCGGCACCGTGGGCGCGGCGCACGGCGAGAAGATCGCCTATGTGCATGAGACCGCCCGCCGCCTGGGCCTGCCCGTGATCGGCCTGATGGATTCGCTCGGCGCACGCATTCAAGAGGGTCTAGACGTTACCCGCGCCATCGGCAAGGTGTTCCGCGAGAATGTGCTATGCTCGGGCGCGGTCCCACAAATTTCCGCCATCATGGGCCCCTGCATCGGCGTGGCCTCCTACGCGCCCGCGCTGACTGACTTCATCATTCAAGTGAAGGAAACCAGCCAGATGTTCATCACCGGCCCGCCGGTCATCAAGGCTGTTACCGGCGAAGACGTTACCATGGAACAGCTCGGCGGCTGGAAGATGCACGCCGAGATCTCCGGCGTGAACGACATCATCGCCGAGAATGACGAGGACTGCCTCAACCAGATTCGTGATCTGATGCGCTACATTCCGCAGAATTGCGGCGAGACACCGCCGCGCGAGGTCTGCGACGACCCGGCCGACCGCATGATCGAGGATTTCGAGACCTACGTCCCGGAAGACCCCAAGCGTCTCTATGACGTCAAGGGCATCATCACACGCATCGCCGATCATGGAAGATTTTTCGAGATCAAGCCGCGCTTCGCGCGCAACCTGGTTACCGGGTTTGGGCAGATCGGTGGATACCCGGTGGGCTTCGTGGCCAACCAGCCCAAGTTCATGGGCGGCAGCCTCGACGTGGATTGTTCGGACAAAGGCGCGCGCTTCATCCGCTTCTGCGACGCGTTCAATATTCCCATCATCACTCTTGTGGACATGCCTGGCTACCTGCCGGGCACCAAGCAGGAGCAGCGCGGCATCATACGCCACGGCGCGAAGATGCTCTATTCCTATGCCGAGGCCACCGTGCCGATGATCACACTGTATCTGCGCAAGGGTTACGGCGGCGCAAAGCAGGCCATGTGTACGCGCGAGATGGGTGCCGATCAGGTTTTTGTATGGCCCGGCGTCGAACTGGCCGTGATGGGCGCATCCGGCGCGGTGAATGTTCTCTACCGCCAGGAGATTGAAGCCGCTGAAGACGGCGAGGCAGTGCGCGCCATGCGCATCGCCGAATTCGAAGAACGCTTCACGGGCCCATTCGAGGCGGTGGCCAAGCAGTACGCGCACTCCGCCATCCTTCCGCGCGAGACGCGCTGGCGGTTATTCCAGTCGCTTGAGATTCTGCGCAACAAGCGCGTCGACCGCCCCGTCAAGAAACACGGCCTGATGCCGGTATAGGTGTTACAGAGCCACGACCGTAAGGAAGTGGACCGGCTCGACGGTCATTGATAATCGTCAAGCGGGTCCACTTCCTTACGGTCGTGGCTCTGTAAAAAACCAATCTATGATTGCTTACCTGCGAGGAACAGTTCGCTTCAAACGGCCCAACCGCGTCGTGATTGATGCGGGCGGCGTTGGCTACGACGTCATCATTCCCGTCTCCACGTTCTACGGCCTCGAAGAGGAAGGCCGCGAGGCCGCGCTGCACATTCACACGCACGTGCGTGAGGATGCGCTGGCGCTGTTTGGCTTCAAAACCGAGCGCGAGAAAATCCTGTTCGAAAAACTCATGAGCGTCTCCGGCGTCGGACCGAAGCTGGCGATTACGATTCTTTCGGGGCTCGAATTGGACGAGATGATTGCCGCGCTGCGCAAAGGCGATCTGGTGTCACTCACGCACATCCCCGGCGTGGGCCGCAAGACCGCCGAGCGGTTGGTGCTCGAGTTGCGCGACAAGCTCGACCTGCTGGCCGCGTCCAGCTCAGAAGCCTCTGCGTCGGAACCCTCGCGCCACTCGGCAACTGGTGAATTCAGAGGAGAGGATGAAGACGTGCTCTCCGCTCTGGTCAACCTTGGTTATAATCGCTCGAATGCCGAAGCGGCGGTACGCGAGGTCCGCAAGAACCACCCAGAGGGGCCCGACGGCGATTTCGAGCAAGTGCTGCGCATCAGCCTGCGCCTGCTGGCCCGCAAGTTTTTTGCTGCGAAGTAGTGAGGGATGTGAAGTTTTGCCGATTATCGAATTTCAAGCATCGCGAATTGTGCCAGCTCCGCCGCGCATCGTCTATTCGGTGATCGCGGATTACCGTGACGGCCACCCTCGCATTCTTCCTAAACCACCCTTTCTGGACCTGGTGGTCGAGCAGGGCGGCTACGGCGCGGGAACCGTGTTCCGTTGCGGCACGCGCTTGCTGGGCCGCACGCAAACTTTCCGCGCCATCATCAGCGAGCCGGAGCCAGGACGCGTGTTGGTCGAAAAATTTATCGATCAGGATTCGCAGACCATTTTTACTGTTGATCACGAAGCGGACCCAAACCAATCGCGGGTCACATTTCACACTGTGATGAATGTGCCGGGAATCGCGGGCTACTTCCAGAAATGGATGGTGCCGCGCCTGTTGCTGCCGATTTACAAGCAGGAGCTGGAGAATCTCGCGGTCCACGCTCAGGCTCTCCATTGGGTGGAGCAGGCCAAGCCCGCCTGACGGTGTTTAGGTCACAGAGCCGCGCGCATCAGCAAGCGGACACGGTCGTTGGGACGTAACGCACTGGGGCGTGGATACTACTTGCCTGTGGCCGAAGTGGTCACGCAATCGTGTCCGCTTGCTGACGCGCGCAGCTCCGTGGGCGTGTGGCACGGTCACGCGCTACAATGTCCTTGATGACCCAAAACGAACCAGAACGCATCATCACCGGCAGCGTGCTGCCCGGCGAGCAGTTGTTTGAATACTCGCTGCGACCTGAGCGGCTAAACGAGTACATTGGCCAGCAGAAGGTGAAGGACAATCTGTCGATCGCCATTGAAGCCGCCAAGGCGCGCGGCGATTGCATCGACCACATTTTGCTCTACGGCCCGCCGGGCCTCGGCAAGACCACGCTGGCCACCATCATTGCCAAGGAACTGAACGTCGCGTTCCAAGGAACCTCCGGCCCGGTCATCGAGGACAAAGGAAGTCTCGCCGCGATCTTGAGTAACGTCGAACAGTTTCAGGTGCTGTTCATCGACGAGATTCACCGCCTGAATCCACAGCTTGAAGAACTGCTTTATCCGGCCATGGAAGACTTCTGTATTGACTATATGGTGGGGCAGGGGCCGGCGGCGCGCACCATCAAAATGCAGGTGCCGCACTTCACGCTCGTCGGCGCCACCACGCGCGCGGGTCTGCTGACCAGTCCGCTGCGCGGGCGCTTCGGCATCGTGCATCGGCTCGACTTCTACACTCCCGACGAGATTCAGATCATCGTGCGCCGTTCGGCAGAGATACTAAAAGTGGAGATCGACACGGAGGGCGCAGCCGAGATCGCCAGCCGCAGCCGCGGCACGCCGCGCGTGGCCAATCGATTGCTGCGCCGCGTGCGCGACTTCGCGCAGGTGAAGGCCGACGGCGTCATCACCGCCGCCGTGGGCCGCGCCGCCCTCGACATGCTGGAAGTGGACCCCTGCGGCTTCGACGAGATGGATCGCAAGCTGCTGCTCACCATCATCGAGAAGTACAACGGCGGTCCGGTAGGCGTGAATACTCTGGCGGCATCTTTGAGCGAGCAGTCCGACACCATCGAGGAAGTCTACGAGCCGTATCTGATCCAGCAAGGCTACCTGCAACTGACGCCGCGCGGCCGCTGCGCGACCTCGCTGGCTTACCAGCATTTCGGCCTGACGCCCAACGCGCGCCAGCGCGGTTTATTCTGAGGTGTTGAATATGAATGGGCGATTATTGATTGCCGCTCTTTTGATTTCCTCGTCTGTAGTCTTTGCTCAGAGTCGGCTACCTGTGGATTGGTTGAAGGGTTTCACTCGGTCTTCGGACGAGCACATCATTAATGAAAACGAAGAGAAGATTACCGTGGTCTCTGTCCAAGGGGTCATATTGGACCCCAGTTTGGCTCCGTTGCGGGATGCAATCTTCGAGATTAGGGGCCCAGGAAAATTGGAACACATACGAGGAGTCAAAACCGATAAGAGCGAGCGCTTCAGTATGAGAAATGTTCCTAATGGTACGTACATGTACAAGGCAACAATGGATGGATTTCAGTCGGAAGTTGGAACCATAATTGTTTCTAAAGATGCCAATCGTCGAAATCGCATATCGGTTAATCTGCATGTTGGCGTGTGATTCTGAAACCCTGTGATGTCAATTCACTCCACTAGTGTCTATTTGTCTTTGGGAAGCAATATCGGCGATAGATTTTACAATCTACAGCAAGCCTCTCATCTGATACGCGAAGGGAGCAACACGTTGGACAGCACTTCGTCAATTTATGAGACGGAGCCAGTGGATTATCTAGGTCAGCCGTTGTTCTTGAACTGTGTCGTAGAGATCAGCACGACGCTTTCGCCTCTCAAGTTGCTGCATCAGCTTCAGCATATCGAATTGCAGCTTGGGCGCGAACGCACGGTTCCCCAGGGCCCGCGCACGCTGGACATCGACATTCTGCTCTATGGGGATTTGGTGATGCGGAGCGACGAGCTGACCATCCCGCATCCGCGCATGATCGAGCGGCGATTCGTGCTGCAGCCGCTGTGCGAGCTGGCCTCGCAGTTGTCGATACCGGGAACGAACCACACCGTTGCAAGCGCGCTGGCGCTGTTGCCTGAAAAGCCTGCCGTGCGGTTGTACGGCAGCGCTTCCTAGTTCGCACCAATTTCTCGGTTGTCATCCTGAGCGCAGCGAAGGGATGAATTCACGTTTGAGTGGGTAATTACCGGTGCCCCACAACCATCCCTGTAGGGGATGCATAGGATAGCCGGGGGCAACGCCCCCGGAAAACCAAGCAAGAAACAGTTCGACCCTGAAAGGGTCGCACCCATCCGACCGGAGGAATGTGCGACCCTTTCAGGGTCGTTT